>CAZPLM010000015.1:0-1992 GCA_964587275.1 uncultured Muribaculaceae bacterium
AAATCAATGTTTTCCCTTACAGATCTCATACACATCTCGACGAACAGATCTTCATCAGGACACGGAATGCCGAGGAATTTCGCTGAACTTTGAAGCCTTTTTGCATTTTCATAAGGCCTGAATACCCTGACTTTCCCGTCTGCTCCACGGAATGCCTTCAGCCCTTCGAAGCAGGACATACCATAATGAAATGATGGTGAGAAGACAGCGATGCTGATTTTGTCTTCATTCTGACTCTTGACTTTACCCCATTTCCCGTCTTGATAAAGGGAAGTGAGGACAGTTTTTGTTTTACTGTATTTGAATGTTATTTTTGACCAGTCCATTTTTTTTCTTTTTATTGGTTCTGTGCAGTAACCATCTTTAAACTAAAAATTCAAATAAATCTTTTTTATTGTTAAGATATTCATATACAATACCCTCGCTATTCATTTTATCAATAAGGATCTTATAATCATCAGGAGATGACACCTCTATGCCTATCACGGCTGGACCGTGTTCCCGATTCGTTTTTTTTGTATATGAGAAATATGCTATATCATCATGAGGCCCCATTACATTTGAGATAAATGAAAGCAAGGCGCCTGATCTCTGGGGGAATCTTATAACGAAATAGTGCTTTAATCCATCGTATAGCATTGATTTCTCCCGTATCTCCTCCATTCTTGTAATGTCGTTATTGCTGCCGCTGATTATGCATACAACATTCTTTCCTTTGATCCTGTCGGAATAAAATTGGAGCGCCGCTACCGAAAGTGCTCCTGCCGGTTCCACGACTATTGCATTACGATTGTACATCTCAAGAATTGTAGAGCATACTGCGCCTTCCGGTACAACGACAATGTCATCAAGTACCTTTTTGCATATATCAAAAGTATATTTGCCGACTTTCTTGACTGCGGCTCCGTCAACGAAGTTGTCAACTTTGTCGAGCTGAACGACTTTGTCTGCTTCAAACGAGGCTTTCATCCCCGCAGCTCCTGCCGGTTCGACTCCTATGACTTTTGTGTTGGGACTCATCTGATTGAAGTATGCTCCTACGCCTGAGGCGAGTCCGCCTCCTCCGATAGGGACAAATACATAATCTATTGGTTCTCTGCACTCTTGAAGAATCTCCATTCCGATTGTTGCCTGACCTTCGATAATCTTCGGGTCATCGAAAGGAGGGATAAATGTTTTTCCCTCTTTTTCAGCAAATTCAATGGCGCTGCTGTTTGCTTCATCAAAATTGTCACCGCTGAATACAAGTTCAACATTTCCGTTGCCGAACATTTTCACCTGTTCGATCTTTTGTCGCGGAGTGGTTTTAGGCATATAGATATACCCTTTGATTCCAAGCTTGTTGCAAGTCAATGCGACTCCCTGTGCGTGATTGCCGGCACTTGCGCAGACTATCCCTTTGGAGGCTTCTTCTTTAGAGATATGACGGATCTTGTTATATGCTCCTCTGATTTTATAGGAGCGTACAACCTGAAGGTCTTCCCTCTTTAACAGTACGTTTGCCTGATATTTATTTCCAAGATAAGAATTAGAGGCAAGGGGAGTGGGAGAGATTATCTCTCCCAATGTTATCCTTGCTTCGGAAATTTTATGCAGTTTTGGAAAATAACGGTTCTCTTGCATATTATTTTTCAATGGAAATGATCTTATTTGTTTTTTTCAGGACGAAGTTGTCTGACAGTTTCACCTGCTCTCCACATCTCGCTTTCACGCATCTCTTTAAGTTCTGCATTGAGCTTTTCGCGATAATCAGGTTTGCTGTTTGAATCAATTGAAATCTGTGCTTCACGTCCGGTCTTGACCTCTTCATACAGTTTTTGAAATACCGGTAATGTGGCATCGCGAAATCTCTTCCACCAGTCAAGCGCGCCCCTTTGAGCTGTAGTGGAGCAGTTTGCATACATCCAGTCCATCCCGTTCTCGCCGATCAGAGGCATAAGGCTCTGAGAAAGTTCTTCAACGGTCTCATTGAAAGCTTCTGACGGAGTGTGT
>CAZPLM010000015.1:2002-12538 GCA_964587275.1 uncultured Muribaculaceae bacterium
GCCTTGAATTGCACCCATCAATGTTCCTCTTTCTCCTGTCAGGTCTGAATAGACCTCTCTTTTAAATGTGGTTGGGAAGAGATAACCGCTTCCGATACCGATACCGAGAGCGAGTACTCTGTCATTTGCTTTGCCTGTGGCATCTTGATAGACTGCAAATGAGCAGTTCAGACCACGTCCCTGAAGAAAGAGACGCCTGAGTGAGGTGCCTGATCCTTTTGGAGCCACCATAATAACATCTACATCCTTTGGAGGAATGATGCCTGTACGTTCACTGAATGTAATACCGAAACCGTGTGAGAAATAGAGAGCCTTGCCGGCGGTCAGATGTTTCTTTACTGTTGGCCAGACTGATATCTGCCCCGCATCTGAAAGAAGATATTCGAGTGTTGTCCCTTTCTGACAGGCTTCTTCTATTTCAAAGAGGTCTTTACCCGGTACCCAGCCATCTTCCACAGCCTTATCCCATGATTTCGATCCCTTTCTCTGTCCCACAATGACATTGAATCCGTTGTCTTTCAGGTTGAGAGCCTGTCCAGGCCCCTGAATGCCATAACCTAAAATTGCTATTGTTTCTTTTGCCATTACTTTTTTTGCCTGTTCAAGTGTAAATTCGTCGCGGGTAACTACTTGTTCCTCTACGCCTCCAAAATTCATTTTTGCCATAATTGTTTGTTAATAAAGTGTTTATAAATTATTTTGTATAATATGCCTGTGAAATATCCACATAATTGCTGATTTGATCGACAATTCTCTTGATAGCATCTTCTCTTGTTGAGAAGCAGACAATCTGATACTTGCCACTTTCTGCTGAAGTGTTTTGATAAGAAAGGCTCTCAACCGGTATCTGTTTCTGAATGTAAAGAGTGGAAATCCTGTTCAGAACATCAAGTCTGTTTTTTCCAACTGCGGTAACTGTGAATTTTTTAGATTCCATTTTGGTTGTTGTTATTTTAAAATTATGTTATTTAATGATTTGCCTGCAGGTATCATAGGAAAGACATTGTCATTTTCGTTTACAATCACCTCAAGAAGAAATGATTTTTCGTATGACTCCATCTCTTTTATTGCTTCATTGAGCCGGCTTAATGAAGTGACTTTCCGATGAGCTATTGAATATGCTTCAAATAGTTTTTGAAAATCGGGATTGACAAGTGTAGTATAGGAGTATCTTTTATCGTAGAAAAGATCCTGCCACTGTCTTACCATTCCCAGGACGGAATTGTTAAGCAGTATTATCTTGACCGGAATACCTGTTTGAAGCAATGTTCCAAGTTCCTGAATATTCATCTGTAATCCACCGTCACCACAGAAGACGATCACTTCGCTTCCCGGATTTCCGGCGCCGGCTCCGATTGCAGCCGGCAGCCCGAATCCCATTGTCCCAAGTCCTCCGGATGTGATCCATTTCATTCTTCCATGAATTTTAATATATCGAGCCGTAAACATTTGATTCTGCCCCACATCTGTAACCACAATCTTGTCCTTTCTCGTATTTCTGTTGACTGAATCGACTACCTGAGCCATTCTGATCATTCCGGATCCTGAGAGCTGTGGTCTCATTATCATCTCTTCTTCATACTCTCTTTTCTCCCTTGCAAAATCCATCCATTCCCTTCGTTCACTGAACTTTAGTCCTGATGCAATTTTGTTTAGAATCTCTTTGGCATCACCGTGAAGTTTGATGTGTGTATTGACATTTTTATTGAATTCGGCCTCGTCAATGTCAATATGGATGACTTTTGCTTTTGGAGCATAACTTGTCAATTCCCCTGTAACTCTGTCTGAAAACCTCATTCCCACAGCAAGAATAACATCTGCTTCCTGTGTCATATTATTAGGGGCGATATTTCCGTGCATTCCTACCATACCCAAATATCTTGGATTGTCGCAATCAATAATACCAAGACCGAGAAGGGTAACCGCAACCGGGATATTGCCGTTGTTCACACATTGTTCCAGTTCATCCCACGCATGTGATATTGAGACTCCGTGCCCTGCGATAATTAGAGGCTTCTGTGAGTTGTTAAGCAGTTTTATGGTCTCACTGATTCTTTCGTCAATTCTTCTTCTCTTTATTTCTGGTGAAGAGGCAAAAGGGCTGGATTTATGTGATGTCCGCAATTCATCAATAATGGAATCCCTGTCATATTTGTAATCAATCAATTCGGTTTGAGCGTTTTTTGTCAGGCTGACAAGGACAGGACCCGGACGACCTGAAGAAGCGATATAAAAGGCCTTGGCCATTACATCAGGTATCTCCTGTGCCGAAGTTATCTGATAACTCCATTTTGTGATCGGCAGTGTGATGCTGATAATATCTGCCTCCTGAAAGAAATTTGTACCAAGTTTGTCGGCATTTACCTGAGCTGTGATGCAGACAACAGGAGTCGAGTCCATCATGGCGTCTGCGATTCCGGTAACAAAATTAGTGGCGCCAGGACCGGAAGTGGCAAAGCATATTCCAACCTTGCCGGTACTTCTCGCATAACCTTCTGCAGCGTGGACAGCAGCCTGTTCATGGCGAACAAGAATGTGATTTATTTTATCTTTTACATCAAAAAGTTTGTCATATATAGGAATTATTGTTCCTCCGGGATATCCGAAAACGGTATCGATACCCTCTTCAGAAATTACTCTGAGCAATGCTTCAGCTCCATTGATTTTTTTTGATCCAAGTGTCATAATTATAGTTGTCAGGGATATTGATTAAATGTTGTTGCAAATGCGGATTCCTCCTTTATCTGCCGAACCGGCCAAAGAAGCGTATGCCTTAAGTGCGAGGCTCACGACTCGATTTCTTCTGACCGGTCTGTATCCCTGTCCTTCAGATGATTCGATTTTATCCCTTCTTGAAGCGAGTTGCTCGTCAGAAAGGTTGACTTTAATCAAACGATTTGGAATATCTATTGTTATTGAATCTCCATCTTCAAGAAGCGCGATGCATCCCTTATTTGCAGCTTCAGGGGATATGTGTCCTATTGACAGGCCGCTTGTGCCTCCTGAAAATCTGCCGTCCGTAATCAGAGCGCATTCTGTATGCAGCTTCATACTTTTCAAAAAAGAAGTAGGGTAGAGCATTTCCTGCATTCCGGGTCCACCTTTCGGCCCCTCATAACGGATAACAACTACATCTGATTTATGAACTTTTCCTCCAAGAATTCCCTCGACTGCCTCTTCCTGGCTCTCGAAAACAACTGCATTTCCTGTAAATGTCAGCATATCCTGAGGTACTCCGGCTGTCTTGACGATACTTCCGTCAGGTGCAAGGTTACCATATAGAACAGCAATTCCTCCATCTTTTGTATATGCGTGCTGAAGGTCTCTGATAACTCCGCATTCTCTGTCCTTGTCAAATTCTTTATACAGTGCACGGTTTTTCCCCATTTCAACGGTTCTTCTGTTTCCCGGAGCAGACAGATATTTTTTCAATTGCTGAGGAACTTTTTCTTCAGGTGTGCACTCTTCTATGCTGTTGTCTCGTAGCGCATCGGATAAAGCAGAATAATCTACTCTTTTTGTATTTGTGTGCAGAAATCCGCCTTTGGCAAGTTCATTTAATATACCCATAACTCCCCCTGCGCGATTTACATCCTGAATGTGGTAATTGCAGTTTGGCGCAACTTTGCAGAGTACAGGGACTTTTTTTGAAAGTCTGTCAACATCTTTCATTGTGAAGTCAACTTCAGCTTCATGGGCGATGGCAAGCAGATGAAGAACGGTGTTTGTAGAGCCACCCATTGCAATATCCAGCATCATCGCATTTTCAAAGGCCTCTTTTGTCGCGATTGAACGGGGAAGAACATTTTTGTTGCTCTTCATGTAATATTCATTTGCCAGTTCAACTATCAGTCTTGCCCCTTTCCTAAAAAGTTCTTTTCTTTTTTCGTGGGTTGCCAGGACTGTGCCGTTTCCCGCCGGAGCCATACCCAATGCTTCAGAGAGGCAATTCATTGAGTTAGCGGTAAACATTCCGGAACAGCAGCCGCAGGTAGGGCATCCGTTAACTTCATATTTTATTAACTCTTTTACGCTCGTGTGTGGATCTCCACCTCTAACCATTATATCAATCAGGTCGCAGGCTTCTCCTTTTACAATTCCGGCCTCCATTGGGCCACCGGATACGAATACGGCCGGGATGTTAAGCCTCATTGCAGCCATAAGCATTCCCGGTGTTATTTTATCGCAGTTTGAAATACAAATCATCGCATCGGCACAATGGGCATTGCACATATATTCTACGCTGTCTGCAATAATTTCTCTTGATGGAAGGGAATATAACATTCCCTCATGCCCCATGGCGATACCGTCATCTATTGCTATTGTGTTGAATTCGGCAGCAAAGCAACCGGCTTTTTCAATCTCTTTCTTTATATATTGTCCAACATCATGCAGGTGCACATGGCCGGGGACAAACTGGGTAAATGAATTGACTATTGCTATTACAGGCTTTCCGAATTGCTTCTCTTTCATTCCGTTTGCTCTCCAGAGCGCTCTTGCGCCTGCCATTTCTCTTCCTTTAAATGTTTTACTGCTTCTTAACGGTTCCATTTGGTTTGTTTTAAAAAATGCATAAAAAAACCTCGCTTACCGGTGAATCCAATAAGCGAGGTTAAACTATTTGTATTTATTTATACTTACAGGATTCTGAATTATTATGGAATAATAATAATAATAATGGAAATGACCACCACGACTATAGCAATGACACTACGAAGAATTCCGACTAAACTATATAGTCGGCTTTCCTGTAGGACATTAAGTAAATTGCTATGCGCGTTATTATCCAACATAAATCAGAATCTTCCTTTCTTCACTTTGTTATATTGGGAACAAATGTACAAATATTTTTTAATGTTGTTTCAATTTGTAACTATTTTTTGATTTTTATTATTGGCGGGGATAAAAAGCGGAAGAGGAAGACCGTTTGGCCCTCCTCTTCAAACTTTTCAAAAAATAATCAATGATTATTCTTTTACAATTGCGCCCATTGGACAAGCGTTTGCGCAAGTTCCGCACTCAACGCAAGAATCCGGATCAATTTTGTAGATAGGGCTGCCTTCTGAAATAGCACCTACAGGGCATTCATCCTTGCAAGTTCCGCAAGCAGCGCAATTATCGGTAATTTTGTAAGCCATTGTTATTAATTATTTGGTTAATGATACTTTGTTCTTAATTGAGAACATCAATTATTTCACAAATATACTATTTTTTTGAGATTACCTAATAATATTAAACTTAAAATATTGGGATTAAAGTTTTATATTTGTCGGATATAAATGGATGAAATGAAAAAGGCTATTCGTTTACTTTTATTACTGTTTTGTATTTTTCAATGCGTTGACGGGTTTGCGCAGGGAAATGACAAATCAGGCAATGAGAAAGATGTTATCAGTTTTGACTCGAAGTTATACGATTTCGGCGATGTTCTGATAACCGACGGAGCACTGGACCATACATTTACATTTACAAATATTGGAAAGTCTCCTATTGTAATACATAATGTAGTATCCACCTGCGGCTGTACGATTCCAAAGTGGACAAAGCAGCCTGTTCAGCCCTCTAAAACAGGCGAAATTAAAGTGACATTCAAAAACGACCAGGGACCGTATCCATTCGATAAGACATTGACCGTTTATGTTTCAGGAGTTAACCGGCCTGTCATTCTGAAAATAAGAGGCTCAGTTCACAACAGAAAGATGGCATTGAACGAGTTGTTTACAATAAAAAAAGGAGAGTTGGGATTCAGAAAGACAGATCTTTCGATAGGGTATATCGATCAGGGTGAAACAAAATCTGATGTCGCTGAAGTCGCAAATCTTTCAAAAGGAGAAATAACGGTTAATGGATGTGATGCAACTCCGGGCCTGACTATATCCATATCGCCCAATCCGATACCTCCGAATACAACCGCAAAGTTGACCTACATGGTAAACACTTCTGCGGGAAGTAAAAAATGGGGCAAAAGCAATTATTCATCAGGGCTGATTGTAAATGGACAAAAATTCCCATCGAGCATTGTCGTGTCAGGTGTTATAAAGGATAATTTTAACAGCTATACCAAACAAATGGTTGAAAAGGCTCCGATCCCATATATAGAGAAAAGTTATTTTGAATTCGGCGAAGTTAAGAAAGGCAGGGTGTTTGAAAATGAGTTTGTTCTTAAAAATACAGGCAAGACAGACCTCGTCATTTATAAATTTGAAAGTGAACAGGGTGGCGTGACTTTTCTAACGCAGACTCCTGTTATAATAGCCCCGGGCGGAAAGGCATCTGTCAAAATTAAATTCGATACTCGATCATTCGATGGCGAGGTGATAAATGTTTTGACGCTTGTAACCAACTCTCCTTCAAAGCCATTGTTTAACCTCTTTATTACCGGCTATGTCAACAAGTAAGAAAAAATCAGACCGCTCAAGGCAGGGAGATTTCTTTGATGACTATGATAATAAAGATACTGCCCTTGAAATTAACAATGGGGTTGAACATCCCCCTGTTACCAACCCGTATATTAAACAGGTATATCGTCAAGCCCCTAAAAGTCGTGATGCCGAATGGTATATGAAAGGTATCGAAGAGGGAGACACGACCATTCTCAGTCAGGCTATTACATTAATTGAGAGTCATTTGCCCGATCATCGAGAGATGGCCAACAAGATAGTACGCAAATCTCAGGAGATCTCCAACTCTCGGAAAACGATGAGAATAGGTATAACCGGAGTGCCGGGCGCAGGTAAGAGCACATTCATCGAGGCTTTCGGTTCTCTGGTGACAGACCAGGGGCATAAGCTCGCAGTTTTGGCAGTGGATCCGAGTTCTGAAAAGAGCAGGGGAAGCATTCTTGGAGACAAGACACGAATGGAAACTCTCTGCAACAACCCTAAAGTTTTTATTCGGCCAAGTCCGAGCGACGGCTCTCTTGGCGGTGTTGCCAGAAAAACAAGAGAAACAATATTGCTTTGTGAAGCTTCTGGATACGATGTCGTCTTTATCGAAACTGTCGGAGTCGGTCAATCTGAAACTGCAGTTCATTCCATGAGTGACTTTTTTCTGTTACTGATGCTCTCCGGTGCAGGAGATGATCTTCAGGGGATAAAAAGAGGAATTATGGAGATGTCGGATCTGATAGCGATAACCAAGGCGGACGGATCTAACGTGACTAAGTCGCAAATGGCCAGGAGCCTTTATGCAAATGCTCTTCATCTCTTTCCTCCGACAGAGTCAGGGTGGATTCCGACTGCTGTAACTTCCTCTGCTGTAACAAAAGAAGGCTTGCCGGAAATACTTCAGCTGATCAACAGATACTTTAGTCTTGTATTGGGAAACGGATATTATGAGAAAAAAAGACGGGAACAGGCAAAATACTGGATGTATGAAAGTCTAAACGAGTCTTTGAAGAATATGTTTTATGAAGATCCTGCTATATCGAAGTTGCTTTCCCAGTATGAAAAAGAGGTGCTTGAAGGAAAGATCGAATCCTTTGCCGCTGCCGCCGAATTAATTGAAAAATATAAAAATCATAAATGACAATGTTTCTTGATCTTTTTCTGGACGCACTCCGCAACAGCGTTCTGATAACCGGGCTGGTGATAACGATGATGTTGATGATTGAGTTCATTAATGTGGTTTCTCATGGAAAATTGTTCGCAAAACTTGGAAAGTCGAGAGTCGGTCAGGTGATACTCGGCAGTTGTCTTGGTATAGTTCCCGGATGTCTTGGCGGGTTTGCTGCAGTTTCTCTCTATTCCCACAAAATGATAAGCCTTGGGGCATTGATTGCCACAATGATTGCGTCATCCGGCGATGAGGCATTCGTAATGCTGGCAATGATACCGAAAGAGGCAGCAGTACTTTTTGTGATCCTCTTTGCAATAAGCGTGATTACAGGACTTATCGTGGATATGTTCCCTTCAAAAAGAGAGAGAGTGGCCTGTCCTGATGAATATGTGGTTCATTCGGAAGACAGCCATGACTTTGAAGGTCATTCCCTGTCAAATATGAAACATCCGGGGAAGGAGAGAATTATTCTTTTAGTAGGAGTAACGGCTTTTATTGTGGCTCTCGCTTTCGGAATGTTCGAACATGGGGGAGAAGGAGGAGAACATCTTGATAAAGGTAGTTTCAATATCCTTGATGAGTACTGGCTTAATCTTGTTTTCGCCATTATGAGCCTTTTTGTGTTATGGTTCATCGCCGTTTCAAGTCGCCATTTTGTAAAGGAACACCTTTGGAACCACGTGGTTAAGAAACACCTGCTATCTGTATTTTGTTGGACATTCGGCGCTTTGCTTCTCATTGAGATCGGATTACATTATCTTGACATTTCTGCCTGGACAAAAGCCAATGTGCCATTTATGATAGTGCTTGCAGTACTTGTTGGAATGATACCGGAATCAGGGCCTCATCTGCTTTTCGTGACTCTTTTTGCCGGCGGAATGGTGCCTTTTTCAGTTCTTTTGGCCAGCTCCATCTCGCAGGACGGGCACACTTCACTGCCTTTGCTCGCCGAGACCAAGAGGGGATTCCTTAAAGCTAAACTTATTAATGCAGCGGTCGGATTGATTGCAGGATTCGGCTTTTTCTTTTTCGGACTTTGATTAAATAGTTGGTTTTCTTCGACAAAACGTATTTTTTCACTTTTTTTTATTACTTTCGCCTACGGTTATCAACTATGAAATGACTTGATTTCTCACTGTTGCTCGCATTATGAGAAATCATGTGCTTTTTGTTCCAAACAAAATGAAACTTTTTTATTTTAAACAATCAAAGAAATCTGTATGGATATTATTGATATTCTTCTCTTTTCTTGTCAATCTTTCGGCGCAGGACAGTGATTCGACCAGATATACTATCTATATGGATTCTAATTTCCAGCCTTATTCCTTTATCGGAAAGAATAATAAGCCGGAAGGATATCTTGTCGAATTGACAAGTGATTTACTGTCGTCTGCCGGAATAGAGTTTGAAATAAAATCTGCAGTTTGGCCGGAATGTTTGAAATTGTTTGAAAATGACCCGAATGGGATTATTTTCAATTATCCCGGTATGACATACAACAAAGAAGTGGTGACGAGTGACGCGGTTTTTTATTTCAGATATTGCCTGATTTCCAGAAATTCCGAACCATACGCTTCACTACAGTCGCTTGTTGGCAAAAGGCTCTTTATGCTGAAAGATAAAAAATATCCTGATGATTTCGACTATTCTCAAGTCAGGAAGATTGAGGGCTACTATATTAAGGACGGCTTGTCAATGCTGATGGAAAACAGGTGCGACGCTGTAATTTGCCCTTACCAGATGGGTAATAATATTCTATCAGAGAAAGGATTCAGTTCTCTGTCAATGAATGTGCTGTTGAATAAACAGGTTGGATATGCTCTGAGTATGTGGAATAGTCAGCAGGCAATAGTCAATAAAATTGACAGTGCATACAGTCAAATTGAGAATTCGGATGTTACGGCTCTCTATATGAAGTGGTTTTCACCGAAAAGGCCGGATTATAAAAAATCACATTTCAATATTCTGGCAATTACTCTGGCTTCTGTCCTTTTTATCTTAATTATTCTTCTTCATCTGTATCGCTACAGAAGACTCAGAGCTTCTTCAAAACATCTTATAAGTAAGAATGTTAAGATGGAAATGGCGGCCAGGGCAAGCGGATCCCTGCTTTGGACATTCAATGTAAGCAAAGGTGTTATTTCATTTTTATACGATTTTACATTGTTCAAACCGACAACATTGACTGAATTTGCCGGTTTGGTCACTGACAATGAAAGAGAGGAGTTCCTGTCAGTCATGTATGCTCTTGTGCGTGGCGAAATCAAGAATAAGGAAATTACAATTAAAGTGATGTTTGGTGACGATTCATGGCACTATTTGAATTGTCATATTAAAGTCCTGTTCGAGGATGGAAAGCCGGTGGAGGTGATTGGAATATCGAAAGATATTACCGAAGATTATGTTGAACGAAAGAACATAGATCAGCTTTTCAGAAAGTTTCAGACAATTTTCAATACTATTTCTGTCGGTCTCTTTGTGTTTGATGATAAGGGGATTATTATTGACGCAAATCCGGAAGGACTAAAACTTTTCGGTCTTGAAAAGGATGTATTGATCAACAAGAAATGGTCATTTTACGATGACCAGATCTTGTCCTCGAAATTTAATAACATTGAAAGTGTGATGGAAAATCATATTTTCGATACAAAATATAATTTTGATCTGTTGCCGGATTCTACGCGAAAAGGATATGGTCACCTGAAGTACAGATGTGATAAAATCCGTTCAAAAGATGGATCAGTAACCGGTATGGTTATCTCATTTTTCGATATTACTGATGATATTCTGCTATCAGACAGATATAATCAGCTTTTCAAAGAGTCTTCAGTGATGCTGGACAATATTCCTGTTTCGATCTCTTTCTATGATTCTGACACCAGGCTGCTTTTCTTCAACAATTCATACAGGTCGCTCTTCGGGATTTCAGATGACAGCGCTTATTTGTCAGATTACCCTTCTATTAGGAACAGCGTTTTT
>CAZPLM010000015.1:12548-17265 GCA_964587275.1 uncultured Muribaculaceae bacterium
CGTTTTTGAAAAAATAAAGAAAGGTTTGCTGGATTCCGTTTCGAAAGGGGAACCGTTTGATTTTGAACTTATGCTCGATTTTGATGACCCTGATGTGACGCGTAAATATCATAGCAATTTGAAAGGGGTTAAATATATTTCAGGGAAGCTCAGGATGTTGTATGGAAATGATGATAAGGTAGAAAAATATGTCCTTTTGGTTTCTGATATTACGGAAAGCAGGAAGATGACAAATGATCTTGAAAAAATGAGCATGGATCTGAGAAATGTTCTTGCAAAAACAATCTCATCAAACAGGTTGTATAATGCCCTGATTGACGCATTACCTTGTATCTTCTTTTTGAAAAATGCGGATGACGATTTCAGATATATCTCTGCCAATAAGTTGTTTTGTGAATCGATAGGCCTGACTGAGGCTGATGTCACAGGTAAGACTGATTTTGAAATTTGTACGCCAAAAGAGGCGGAAGAATGCAGAGCCTCTGATGTCGATACACTTCAACTGGGACATATTCAAAAAAGACAGATAACAGAATGGAATAATATAAATAAGGTTTGGAATGTAAGTAAATTTCTCTTTACCGACGATAATGGCAGAGCTCTTATCATCGGAATTATGTGGGATATCACAGAACTTGACAATAAAAACAGAGATCTTACTATCGCCAAGGAAAGGGCTGAAGAGTCGGATCGCTTGAAATCTGCTTTCCTTGCCAATATGAGCCACGAAATCAGAACTCCTCTTAATTCAATTGTAGGATTTTCCGAAATGATCGCCTATGCGGAGACTGAGGAGGAAAAGGAAAATTGTATTAATGTGATTCATGCAAATAATGATATGCTTATCGATATCATCAATGATGTTATTGATCTGTCGAAAATTGGTTCGGGCTGTATGGAAATTAGAAAAGAAAAATTCGATCTTGCTGATTTCTTTAATAATCTCGATCATTCTTTCAGCAGCAAAATTCATAATGATGATGTAAAACTCGAAATATCAAGTCCATATAAGGAGTGTATAATAGATTCCGATTCGAGTAAGATACTTCAGATTATATCTAATTATTATTCAAATGCGCTGAAAAATACAGAGTCAGGAGTCATAAAAATCGGTTATTCAGTTGAAAAAGGCGGTGTGAGAATTTATGTTGAAGATACCGGACGTGGCATCCCGCGTGACAAGTTGAGCAAGATATTCCAAAGATTTGAAAAAATAGATAATTTCAGTCAGGGTACCGGACTTGGCCTTTCACTTGCCAAGTCTCTTTCCAAGCTTCTTGGAGGAGATGCGGGCGTGAAGAGCAAACTTGGATCAGGCAGTACATTCTATTCGTTTATTCCTACTGATGTTAACTGTGAAAATGGTGATGATAAGGATGTTATCTCCTCGTCACGGGGCGTGATAAATATCGAGAGGGTTAAGAAGAAGTCAATAAAAAATATTATCATTGCCGAAGATAATGATGATAATTTCCTCCTGGCATCCAACATTTTCAATAGAAATAAGATCACCAGAGCCACAAATGGGAAAGAGGTTGTGAAAATGGTGAAAGACGGTCAGTACGATCTTGTCCTGATGGATATAAAAATGCCTGTTATGGATGGGTTATCGGCTGCAAAAGCGATAAGGAAATTTAATAGTGAAATATGTATAATTGCCATTACGGCTTATGCCTATGATACAGATGTTCAGGAAGTAAAAAAGTCCGGATGTGACGACTTTATAGTCAAGCCTATCGATGTGCCGAAACTTAAAGAGTTACTCGGTATCAGTTAGTGTTTTTTATTCCCTGTTTCGCATTCCACCTGTTTTGTCATAAAATACTCATTTTTATTTCATATATTTGTATGTTATAATCATAATTAGACAAATATGGCAATTACAGGCGTATTGAAAAAAATATTCGGATCAAAGAACGAGAGGGATGTAAAACAGATGAACCCTCTACTTATCAAGATCTTAGCTGAATATGACAGGATTGACAAACTTTCTGATGACGATCTCAGAAATGAGACAAACTCAATAAGAGAAAAAATCAAGACTTTTACTGCAAAAGATGAAGAGACTGCCGCCCAGATCAGAGAGCAACTCTCTGATCCTGAGATAGCTGTGGCCAAGAAAGAGGAGCTTGCGACAAAACTTGACGAGCTTGTAAAAAAAACAGATTCAGATATTGAGGAGATATTAAATCAGGTCCTTCCGGAGACATTTGCGGTCATGAAATCCACTGCCCGCCGTTTTAAGGAAAATGACGTCATAAAGGTCAAAGCGACACAATTCGACAGGGATCTGAGCACTACCAAAGATTTCGTATCCGTAGAGGGAGACTATGCTTTCTGGAAAAATTCATGGATGGCAGGCGGAAATATGATTAAGTGGGATATGGTCCATTATGACGTACAGTTGATCGGCGGTGTCGTTCTTCATCAGGGGAAGATTGCGGAGATGGCGACCGGTGAAGGAAAAACCCTCGTTGCAACATTGCCTGTTTTTCTTAATGCACTTGCAGGCAAGGGCGTCCATATTGTTACTGTAAATGATTACCTTTCAAAACGTGACTCCGAGTGGATGGGGCCTCTTTATGAGTTCCACGGCTTGAGCGTTGACTGTATAGATAAACATGAACCGAATTCCGATGCTCGCAAGAAGGCATATCAGGCTGATATCACATTCGGTACAAATAATGAGTTTGGCTTTGATTATCTGAGAGACAATATGGCAATAAATCCGGTTGATCTTGTCCAGCGCAAGCATCATTATGCCATTGTGGATGAGGTCGATTCAGTTTTGATTGATGATGCCAGAACACCTCTGATCATTTCTGGTCCCGTACAGCGTACCGGAGATGAGGCTTTTATTGAATATAAGCCTTTTGTGGAGAAGCTTTACAATGCTCAAAGGGTGCTTGTAGGTCAGACTTTGAATGAGGCAAAGAAACTTATTGCAAGTGGAGAAGTCAAGGATAAGGGTGAAATATTGCTTCTGAGGGCATATAAGGGCCTTCCTAAATACGGTCCTCTTATCAAATATTTAAGTGAGCCGGGGATAAGGCAAATTTTGCAGGATGTACAGAGCAAGATTATAAAGGCCGCATTTACTGACAAGGACGTTGAACAGAGGATTATCACAAACGAACTTTTCTTTGCGATTGATGAACAGCAAAGAAGTGTTGAACTGACAGATAAGGGGAATGATGTCCTGGCTGATGCCGTAAAGGATCCTGACTTTTTCATTATGCCAAAGCTCGGAGACGAAGTCTCAAAGATTGAACATAATGACTCTTTCTCGGAGGATGAAAAGAAGAGTAAAAAAGATGAGTTGTATTCCAACTATTCTCTCAAAGCTGAAAGAATGCACACTGTTGATCAGTTGCTTAAGGCATATTCCATGTTTGACAAGGATGTCGAGTATGTCGTGGTTGACAATAAAGTCAAAATTGTCGATGAACAGACAGGCCGTATTCTTGAAGGCAGGCGTTATTCGGATGGTCTCCATCAGGCCATAGAGGCAAAGGAAAATGTCAAGGTTGAGGCTGCTACTCAGACTTTTGCGACAATTACACTGCAGAATTATTTCAGGATGTACCATAAACTTTCCGGGATGACCGGTACTGCAGAGACTGAAGCAGGTGAGTTCTGGTCTATATATAAACTTGATGTTGTGGTTATTCCTACCAACAGATCTGTCATAAGAAATGATCAGGAGGATTTGATTTACAAGACAAAGAAGGAAAAATATAATGCTGTCATCGACAAAATCAGCGAACTGATATCTGAGGGAAGACCGGTTCTGGTCGGTACAAAGTCTGTCGAGGTCTCTGAATTACTCAGCAGGATGCTTAAATTCAGAGGAATCAAGCATCAGGTCCTTAATGCAAAACAGCATGCGCGTGAGGCGGAAATCGTCGCTCATGCAGGAGAGGCCGGTACTGTTACTATTGCTACAAATATGGCAGGTCGTGGTACCGATATCAAGTTGACCGATGATGTAAAGAAAGCGGGAGGCCTTGCTATCATAGGCACGGAAAGACATGACAGCCGTCGTGTTGACAGGCAGTTGAGAGGTCGTGCCGGACGTCAGGGTGACCCGGGTTCTTCTATTTTCTATGTTTCTCTTGAAGATGATCTGATGCGTCTGTTCGGTTCAGACAGGATTGCGAAGGTTGTGGACAGCCTCGGAATGAAAGAGGGTGAATCGCTTCAAAGTTCGATGCTGTCAAGTTCCATAGAGCGCGCTCAGAAGAAAGTTGAAGAGAATGACTTTGGTATAAGAAAGCGCCTCGTTGATTATGATGATGTCATGAATTCACAGAGGGAGGTCGTCTATACCAAGAGAAGAAGCGCACTCACAGGCGAGAGAATTGATGTCGATGTCTATAATATGGCATCAGATTTCTGCGATATTTTTATTGATAAATATAAGGATCTGACATACGATGAGTTCAGGGAGACTGTTATGGCAATTCTCTCCATCGATCCGGGGTTTGACGAGCAGTTCTATGAGAAATCAAAAAGCGCTGAAATTTCTGAAAGGCTGAAAGAATCCGTCATGGAGACTCAGAACAGAAGAAATGATGCTATTCTTCAGCAGGCATGGCCTATTATCAACTATGTTTATGAGAAGAAGCGGATGTACTTCCAGAATATAGCAATTCCTATTTCTGACGGTAATAAGGTCTATACCGTTCTTGTTGACTTGAGAAAAGCATTTGACACA
>CAZPLM010000016.1:0-1581 GCA_964587275.1 uncultured Muribaculaceae bacterium
GACATCACTACGTCATCCATTATTCCGCAATCGGCAAAAGCTGTAGCCACAATGACTGCAAAGGCAGATGGCGTTATTTCCGGAATTGAAATAGTGGAGAAAGTATTTCGTAAATTTCAGAATGACATCCGGTTCACTCCTTTTGTTTCGAATGGATCGTTTGTCCGAAAAGGAGATGCTATTCTAAAGATAGAAGGCAGTTATCCGGCACTCCTGACAGGAGAAAGAACTGCTTTGAATTTCTTTCAGAGAATGTCAGGCATTGCGACAGAAACAGCTAAATATGTTGCCTGCCTTGAAGGTACTCATACCAAGTTGCTTGATACACGCAAAACGGCTCCCGGAATGCGTATTACTGATAAGATGGCTGTAAAAGATGGCGGAGGAACCAATCACAGGATGGGCTTGTATGATCTGGTGATGATCAAGGACAATCATATTAAGATGGCAGGCTCTATTACTGCTGCTGTCTCGGAAATTCGTTCAAAGGTGCCGCCGGAAATGCGTATTGAGGTTGAAACAACAAATCTTGATGAGGTACATGAGGCATTGGCGTCAAAAGCAGATATAATAATGCTCGACAATATGTCGACTCCAATGATGGCTGAGGCTGTAAGATTGACAGGCGGAAAAGCTGAAACAGAAGCTTCAGGTAATATGAGTCTCGAACGCCTTCGTGAAGTGGCATCAACAGGTGTTGACTACATAAGCGTAGGGGCTTTGACCCATACTGTAAAAGCATTGGATATCAGTATGAATATCACACAGTCTGTCTGTAAAGGGACTGAAACGAAGCAGGAGCTGATAGAGGCTATTCAAAAACTTAAAATTGAAAAGAAAGCTTTGATTCTTGCTCACTATTATTCCGATCCCGATGTTCAGGATGTCTGCGATTTTGTCGGAGATTCTCTTGAACTTGCGAGAAAGGCAGCTACAACTGATGCGGAAATCATCGTCTTTTGCGGAGTTCATTTTATGGCTGAGACAGCTGCAATCATTTCTCCGTCTAAAAAAGTGCTGATACCTGTTCTTGGAGCAGGATGTTCTTTGGCTGACGGTGTTTCTGGTTCTGATTTACGCAAGTGGCGTGCTGAAAATCCGGATGGTGTAGTGATCAGTTATGTGAATACGACTGCAGAAGTGAAGTCAGAAACAGATATCTGCTGTACTTCTGCAAATGCCGTGAAGGTGGCTGATTCTGTCTATAAGAGATCCAAAGGGCCGGTTCTGTTTGTCCCTGACAATAATCTCGGCTCGTATATTAACCGTACTGCCGGTTTTAATATGTCTGTTTGGCAAGGCAATTGCTTTGTTCATAAGAAGATAACTGATGAAATGGTTGAGTCGATGATGCTCCGTTATCCAGAGGCAGAAGTTTTGATTCATCCTGAATCGGAATGTGTACAGAGTGAGGATATTATGAATAATCCACGCTGTTTCTTCTATTCTACATCCGGTATTATCCGACATGTCCGCGAATCCTCAAAACATCAATTCATTATCGCGACAGAAGTTGGTGTGCTGCACAAAATTCGCAAAGAATGTCCGGATAAGGAAGCTATTCCTATAAGCCCGGATATA
>CAZPLM010000016.1:1591-7985 GCA_964587275.1 uncultured Muribaculaceae bacterium
CAAATTATTGGATCTTCAAAGTTAGGGACAGCGAAATTGGAAATGAAAAAATGCACATTGCAGTCGCTCTTTGAGTCATTGCTTTACGAACAGCATAGGGTTGTAGTCCCTCCATCGGTGGCCTCCCGTGCTCTGGCCCCAATACAGAAAATGCTGGAACTTTGATCACTCTGATTCAGTGCAAGTTCAGATATGCAAAACAAAAGGGAGGACGGTATCATCCATCCTCCCTTTTCACCAATTTTATTTAACTATATACTTAATATTTCACCTCGTAGACGGTGTCAATACCAACTGTATCGTCACCTGTGGCTACTGAGTGAAGTCTGATACCTATTATGCCTTCTGCAAGTGCTTCTACATTAATTTTGAAGGAGGCCATGCCCTGCAAATAGTATGATTGATGATCATTATTCGAGTTGTGTCTCAGATAGAGATTATAATAGCCATCCTTATCGACAGGGTTGCCTGTGGTATCGTCTGCAAGATAGATATAATGGGTCGCATTGTTTGATCCAAGTACCCTGAAAACGATATTCAAATAGCGTGTGCCTCTTTGTGCATTAGTTCCAAAGAAGGCATTCATCGGATCTATACCGTTCCTGGCCAGAGTGTCTAACTGATTGGTCCTGAGAACATCTTTAGTCAGAACAACATCGATCTGTTTAATTTCCACCTTTAAATCAGTAGGATATTTTGATGATGCAAGATCATTCATATCCAGTAAATTATAGTAGACCACAATACGCTGTCCATCGACGAAATTGAATGCCTTGTCTATTTCAGACTGGTTTGAAGGGACAAGCTTATAGCCTGAGTCGGTCAAAATGTAATAGTCGGAAGATGTCGTCCCGTCAAAATAACTGTCCAATGCAGTAAAGTTGACTGTAGCCCAGGAATATTTATCATAACCATAGTCATCATCGATGTTACTGCATGCGGATGAAAACAGAATTAAGACTACCGTAGCTAATAATCCAAATGATAATTTAATTTTCTTCATTGTTTCTTTGATTCTAAAAATTGTTTATAAAAATTTGACTGCACATATTAAATGCAAAATCATAAATAATACTGCATCAAAATAATATTTTTTGAAATGCAGTATTTCCTCTATTTTCGCATTTATCATTATGAACAGAATAATAATGCGGGATTCAAGACTTTGGAAGGATATTTACGACAAGTATGCCGGCAGGATGTTATCTGTCTGTATGCGTTACTGCAGAGATCGCAGTACGGCGGAAGATATGATGCACGATGGCTTCCTTCAGGCATTTAAATCCCTTGACAAGTTTACAGACAGAGGCGATGGATCGATGAGAGCATGGCTTTCGAAGATAATGGTAAATACTTGTCTTCAGCGAATCCGCAAAAGAGATGTTCTAAAGGAAAGTGAAGAAATCACGGATATCAATGGCAATTCTTCTACAGATAATTCATTGGACGAAAAGGTCTCAAGGATACCTGAGGATGTATTGCTCCGTTTTATTGAAGAGTTACCGGATGGATACAGAACTGTATTCAATTTATATGTATTTGAGGAGTATTCCCATAAAGAGATAGCAGAGGCTTTGGGCATTAACGAGAAGAGCTCATCTTCACAATTGTCAAGAGCCAAATCGTTGTTGTCCCAAAAAATTAGCAAGTATGAGAATTACAGAAAATAGAGACGAAAAATGGATTGATACTCTTCGTGGCAAACTTGAAGACCACGAAGAACAGGTTTCTCCCGTATCCTGGGAGAGGCTTGAGCGTGCTGCTTCCGGACCTTTTGTAATAAGACGGAGGTTTTATCTGGCCGCTGCGTGTATTGTTGTCCTTCTCGGGCTTGGAATCGGCCTGTTTTCTCTATATAAGAATGATTTTCCAAATGGAGTGTCTAAAGAAAATGCTGTGGCTGCCAATATTTCTGAGCCGAAACAGGAATTACCTCATTCTGAAACAAATGCAACAGTGAGTGAAATTACTCCAATAATTTACGGCAAAGCAAAACAGAACGTCTCAGCGAGAAAGAAAGTCACTAATACGGTGACTGATAATGAAGAGAAGATCGTCTCTGCACCGAATATCAAACCAATGCAGGAGCAGATTGTCGACCTGAATGAGTCACTTTCTCAAAATATCTCAGATGAAGACAATAAGGAGATAAAAGAGACAATCCTTAATAACGAGACCGAATCTAAACGCCAGGTAACAAAGTTGACCTTTGATGATATGGATATGGAGGAAGAAGAGAATGGGAGTTCAAAACGTAATATTTCTTTCGGCCTCTATTCAGGCTCCAGCGACTTAGGCTCATTAAAGAACATCACTGGGAAAGACTATCTATATTCCGCTCCACTTGGGTTCAATCTATGCTCAATCGAAAACAATATGGGAGGTGTAAATGCACTGTATTTTCCATCAAAAGCAGACTTTAAATACTCATACAGTTTTCCTGTTTCTTATGGTCTCTCGTTCAGAATAGGCCTTTTCGGCGATAACAACAGGGGCTGGAACAAGTCATTTATTGAGACCGGTATTATTTATAGCCGTTTGAAAACGAATATTGACGGCACTAAGGAGACACAAAAACTCGACTATATCGGAATTCCGGTGAATTACGGGTATTCAATCCTTCGGAAAGGTGATTTTTCTCTCTATGCCATTGCAGGAGGAGCTGTTGAAAAATGCATTTCAGCAAAATACAATAAATGGCCTCTTGAAAATATTTCGGCTAAGAATCTCCCGCTCCAATTCTCTCTAAGTGCATTTGTGGGGGCACAATATTTGTTTCTTGACAGATTTTCCATCTATATCGAGCCGGGGGCGCGTTACTTTTTTGTCAGTAACGACACTCCTCAATCAATACGCAAGGCTAAACCTTTCGACTTCAATCTGAATATCGGCTTGAGAGTCTCATTTGAATAATGATGGAGATTCAGGGCTTTTCCGAAGTCCTGTCAGATTGGCTTTTTTATATCCAAATAAAGGAGTAAATTCGCAGATTAATTAAATCATAAACGGATACAATTATGGTAATTACGGTGTGTGTTGGCAGTTCCTGCCATCTGAAAGGCTCTTACGATGTTATCGAGGAGATGAAAGCCATTCTAAAAAAATATGATGTTGAAGACCTTATTGAATTGCAGGCGGGATTCTGCCTTGGTTTTTGTGCACAGGGCGTGACAGTCAAGGCTGACGGCTTTGATGACCCGACTGTTCAGAAGGTCGGAGAAGATCACCTGTTTCTTCACAATGTCAACAAAGACAATGCTGAAGAACTTTTTGCAAAAGAAATATATCCGCTCCTGAATCTCAAATAGAACGGTTATGGAAGATTTTCTCGAGTTTAAGCCCGCAAGGTGCAAGGATTGCTATAAGTGTCTTAGAGAATGCCCTATTAAAGCCATTGAAGTTAAAAACCATCAGGCTGCTATAATTAAGGACAGATGTATTCTCTGCGGACATTGTACGATGATATGTCCGCAAAATGCTAAAATTGTCCACAGTCGCAAAAAGGATGTGGAGGCTCTGCTTGCAACAGGAGATAAGATTATTGCCAGCGTTGCTCCGTCATTCATATCAAGTTTCGGGGCTATGGATTTTTCTTCAATGCGCATAGCATTGTGTAAAATAGGCTTTACTGATGCGGAGGAGACGGCAGTCGGGGCTGAGGTAGTGACTGCTGAGTACAGGAAACTTCTTGAAAGCGGTAAATACAGGAATTTTATCACATCTGCATGTCCGGCTGCCTGTAGAATGATTCAGATGTATTTTCCAAAAGCTCTGAAGTATCTTGCACCGGTTGATTCTCCGATGATAGCTCACGCAAAAATCCTTCGCAAGAGATATCCTGATGCAAAAATTGTTTTCATAGGACCGTGCATCGCAAAGAGAAGAGAGGCATTTGAAAGCGGTATTATTGATGATGTGCTTACTTATGAGGAGTTGAATGAGATCTTTACTGAGCGCAATATCATTATTGATGAGATTACTACTCTTGAGCAGAAAGGCGGTCACGCCAATCTGGCTAAGATTTATCCTATAAGTCACGGTATTATCAAGTCCTTTGACAAATTACCGGGCGGATATGAATATATGGCTGTTGATGGAGCGAATCGTTGTGTCGATGCCCTGGAACATATAGAAAGTCTCTCCAATGTCTTTCTTGAGATAAATACATGCCAGGATGCCTGTGTGAATGGTCCATGCGCTTTGCCACATTCCGGTGGCAGCATAAAGGCCACATCTGATGTCCGCGACTATGTTAAAAGTGAAACGACAGCGCGTCCTTCTGCCAAAGTATCTGATTTCGGGCTGAGTTTTGCTACTGAATATCCGAGAATAAGGCCTTCCGGCACACCTGCAAGTGAAAAGACAATAGAAGAGATCTTGCGTAGAACCGGAAAGACCAAGCCTGAAGATGAATTGAATTGCGGCGCGTGCGGCTACTCTACCTGTCGGGAAAAGGCATGGGCGGTATACAATGGATTTGCCGATATAGAGATGTGCATCCCTTATATGAGACAGCGCGCAGAGTCGATGGCTTACGATATTATACAGAACAGTCCGGAAGGACTTGTAGTTCTTGATCAGGATATGAAGATCATTGAGATCAATAATAAAGCAAAAGAGATGCTTGGAATAGTAGCAAAGACAGATCTGAAAGGTCTTCCCGCTGTCGATTATTTCAATCCGTCCGACTACCTCATTGCCTGGAATTCAAAGAAAAATTCGGAACAGAAAAGGGTATTTATCCGTGAAACGAACAAATATATTGACCTTTCAATAAATATTCTCAAGGAAAATAATGCCCTGTTCGGTATTCTGAAGGATGTGACAGACCTTTTGAATTACAATGAAAAGTTGACGGATATGAAGCTCAATACATTTACCATCACCGATGATGTTATTATGAAGCAGATGCGTGTCGCTCAGGAGATTGCATCACTTCTTGGCGAGACTACCGCCGAGACTAAAGTCGCTTTGATGAAGTTGAAGAAGACTTTGATGCAGGGCCAGGATGATCCGAACAAAGTTGAAAAAGGAGGGGAATAAAGATGGCTCTTTGCCTTGAATATGGATATACTTCTCTTAATAAATATGGAGAACAGCTTTGCGGCGACAGAGTAGAGGAGGCCGTGAAAGACGGATATACCACAGTAGTTCTTGCAGACGGTCTTGGGAGTGGTGTAAAGGCCAATATTCTATCCACTCTGACATCCAGGATATTGTGTACGATGGTGTCCAATAAGATTCCGATGACAGATTGCATTGAGACTATGATCGAGACTCTGCCTGTGTGCAAGGAGAGGGGTGTCGCTTATTCCACCTTTTCTGTTATTCATATCAATGATGAGGGTAAAGGATATCTTTTTGAGTTTGACAACCCGCAGGCAATATATTATCATGATGAAAAATGTATTGATTTTGAGAGGACAGAACACATTATTCTGGGTAAGAAAGTTTATGAAAGCAGGCTAAATCTTACTGAAGGAGATATTATTATGGTGATGTCTGACGGCACCATCCACGCCGGTATTGGAATGGTTTTGAATTTCGGCTGGCAGAGGAATGAGATAATGGCGCACATGCAGAGGAATATTACAGGTGATATGTCAGCTCGAGCTGTTGCCTGCTTGCTTGCTTCAGCCTGCAATGATCTCTATCTCGACAAACCGGGTGATGATACGACAGTCGCTGCGGTCAGACTAAGGAAACAGCTGACAGTTAATATTATGGTAGGGCCTCCGGTGAATAAGGAACAGGATAATTTCTATGTTTCACGCTTTATGGAGGGTGATACCAAAAAGGTCGTCTGTGGAGGTACAAGTTCGCAGATTGTTTCAAGATATTTGGGTAAACCCCTGAAGACAAGTTTTGATTTTCCTGACAAGGATGTTCCCCCTATCGGCTTCATAGATGGTATTGATCTTACCACAGAGGGAGTCATTACTCTTCGAAGGCTTTTGGATCTGTCGAACAAGTATGTTTCCATAAGCGATCTGACCCCAAAAGTCTTTAATAAAAAGGATGGGGCTTCGCTTCTTGCGGAGTTGTTATTCGAAGAGGCGACTGAGGTCGTATTTTTTGTGGGACAGAGCGTTAACGTTGCGCATCAGGGGCTTCCGATTGACACGACAATGAAGATGAAGCTTGTAGAACATCTTGCGGATAATTTGCGCAGGACGGGAAAGAAAGTTACTTTGAATTACGATTAGAATACTATTAATATGAGAGAATTATTCGATACCAATGTTCAGGTCCTGAAGTATAAAGTCCTCAAAGAGGTGATCAGGAGAGCGTATGAGGGAGGAATGGAAGAGGCATATCATGAAATACCGCTTATCATAAGTCCGGGGCCGACGTCAGAATTGAGATGCTGTATCTATAAGGAACGTGCTGTCGT
>CAZPLM010000016.1:7995-8600 GCA_964587275.1 uncultured Muribaculaceae bacterium
ATGGGCGGAGACAAGAGTAATCCTAATGTCATTGAGGTGCTTGATGTCGCCTGTGATGAATGTCCTATTGACGGAATGTATGTCACACCTGCATGCCGTGGCTGTATTGTCCATAACTGCAAGGAAGTATGTCCTCGAGGAGCAATATCTATTGTCAACAAGAAGGCGGTGATAGATAAGGAAAAATGTATCGAGTGCGGCAAGTGCACGACTGTATGTCCTTATTCCGCCATTATTGCCCAGCATCGTCCATGTATGCAGAGTTGCAAGGTAAAGGCCATCTCGATTGATGAGAACAAAAAGGCTGTAATTGACAATGAAAAGTGTATTTCCTGCGGAGCCTGTGTCTATAAATGCCCTTTCGGAGCAATTCAGGACAAATCACTTGTTCTCAACATTATTGACATTCTGAAGAAATCGGAAAACAATACAAAATATAAAGTATATGCGGTTATTGCCCCTTCAATTGTGGGACAGTGCCAGTATGGTCGTGTTACCCAGGTTGTTACCGCCATAATGAAACTTGGCTTTTTCCAGGTGGTGGAAGCTGCAATCGGTGCTGATGTGACACTTTACCATGAAGCGCTGGAGTGGAAGGAAAAAGG
>CAZPLM010000016.1:8610-16702 GCA_964587275.1 uncultured Muribaculaceae bacterium
CCTTCATTTGTGCTCTATATTGAAAAGTTCTTCCCTGATCTTGCCAAATATATTTCTCATTCACCGTCACCAATGATAGCTACTGCGAGAATGATCAAGGCAGCGGATCCTTCAGGAAAGGTGATTTTTATAGGTCCGTGCAGCTCAAAGAAGATGGAATATACGCTTGAAAAGACAGATGGAATGATAGATTCTGTGATGTCCTTTGAGGAACTTCAGGCATTTGTGGATGCAAGGGGCATTGATACCACGAAAATGGAGGATACAACTCTTGACAATGCTTCATATTATGGGAGGATTTTTGCCAAGTCAGGCGGTATTGCACAGGGTGTAGAAGCAGTAACTGCTTCAATGGGTATTACAGGTGTTCATCCGATCGCAATTAGCGGAATTGATGCATGCAAAATGGCTCTTACAAAATTGAAATTCGGCAAGGCGACTGAGAATTTCTTTGAGGGCATGGCTTGTGACGGGGGATGTGTCAATGGTGCTCTGAGTATTACCCACAGCCCTAAGAATGTGGTAGATGTGGACAAATACGGAAATGAGGCGAAGGAAAAAACCATAGACAATTCACTTCGTATCTACGAACTTGCAACAAAAAAGAAAAGTTAGAGGTCTGAGACCATACGCACCTTGCTTTTCAACATATCAGAGCAATCGTCATTCTTGATGAATTCGAGGATAATATGCTTTGCTTCATCTGTCTTATAGGAACTTAGCAGGGCGGATGTCCAATTCTTCGGGAAGAAAATATCCCCTGTCTGCTGGATTTCACTTAAGATTTCCAGTCCGGGTTTGATGTATTTAATTGAACTGTCATATCTTAATTTGTGGTTCAAAAGGGCGAGGGCCTGTGATGCCCATGGTTCGATATGTCTGTTTTCCACATTCAGAAGTGAGTTGAAAACTGAGTCACGGACTTTCTCGTCAGGTGAGGTGGCTTTGCTGATGAAATCAAAACTTTCAAGACGGTCTTTGTTTGCAATCCGGCTCCGCTGAAGCGAGAGTATTTCATCGCATTTGTCTCCCATTCTTACCGCCAGCTCATAAGAGAGGCTTGTCAGATCGCTTTCAGACAGATGTATGTTGTACATCATCGGTGAATATGCAAATATGTTGAAAAGTCTTGATGTTGTCTCATGTGAATATGCGCAGCTTTTCATAAGCGATAAAATGCATCTGCTGCATTGTTCAGCGGTGGAGTCCATTGAATTGCCTTTTTTCTCCATCAGGTCCCATATTATTTCATCAACATTAAACCCCAAATATTCAGTTTCACGGTAGATCTTCTTGAAATAACAGTCATAGAAATAGCCTGCTGCCTGTGAATAAAGCAGCGGATCAGTCTCTTCCAACAGATATTTGTGAAGGAACTCCAAATATGGGAGAGGAGGTACATTTCCCTCTTCAACATTTTCATTCAGACTTATCAGGGCGTATGCCTTTGTAGGTGCAGGGTAGTTTTCAATGATATTCTGCTCCACTTTTTCTGCCATTGCCTCATCCATTTTGTAATAGCCGTAATAGAGGGTGTCGAAGTTGGGAATGGTTTCGGCATCATATTCAATAACCGGAATTCCTGCTGTAAAGATCCACTGACGGCTCCATTTCTCAAGATCCTCATCGCAGTATTTATCAAGGATTGCAACTAACTCCTCCCATGTGGCATTGCTATATGCAAAAGTCTTGAGATACTCGCGAATACCATCCTGAAAGCCTTTTTCGCCACATTTTCCGCCAAGCATATTCATTACAATCGGGGCTTTATTGTAGATGATATTTCCATAGAGCAGCCCCGCATCTTTCATATTCTCAAGTGGTTGCTTGATAGGATTGGCGCCAGGAGTACGGTCTTCACTGAAAGATGATTCCATATATCCGGCAAACTTCATTGACAGATCTACATCAGGGAACTGTCTTGCGCTCATAAGGGCGGCAAAGTAGTTGGCAAACACCTCTTTAGTCCAGACATCGTTGAACCAGCGCATTGTTACACAGTCGCCAAACCACATGTGAGCTGTTTCGTGAGCTATCAGGCTGTAGCGAGCCATTTTTTTCTCAAGTCCGGCATTTTCGTCAAGGAACAGAGTCCGGTCATTATATAGTGTGGCTCCTGTATGTTCCATCCCTCCAAACTGAAATCCGGGCAGAATTATCAGATCATATTTTGCAAAAGGGAATTTTACGGCAGTGTAATCTTCCATATAGTCGATGCATTGGAAGACTGTTGAGAGGATTGTGTCGCACTGGGCTATTTTCAGCGGATCTGTTTCTCTATGATAAAGTCCCACCGACCTGCCATTTTTCTCCATTGACGTAAAATCGAACTTTCCTGCAACAAATGCGAAGAGATAGGTGCTCAGAGGTTCGCTTTGCTTGAAAATCCATTTTGTATTGTTGTTTTCCGCGTTTTCTAATTTGTTATCCAGCGGGGAATTGGTAACTGCCTTCCAATCGGCCGGAACGGTGAGGGAGAGGGTATATTTTCCTTTCAGACCCGGTTGATCGAAGCAGGGGAACAGGGTTCTTGCTCTGTCCGGAACTGACAGAGAGTAAACGAATTCATCACGTCTGTTTAGAGATCCGTCACTCATTTCAAATGAAACTCCGATACGGTTATCCTGACTTGAGAGGAATCGACTGTTGATGATTATATGTTCATTTTCGAATCTGTAATCAATTTCCTCCCCTCCGGCAGTGACTTTATTGACAGTTCCATCCTTAAAATCAATGATAAACAGCGAATCCCGCCTGCCGCCATTATAATTAAATGCCATTTCAACTTCACCTTTGACATTTGCCTTTTTATCTGCCGGAATATCAAATGAAAGAGTGTAGCAAAGATTTGATATGTTCTTCTCTCTGATTTGAGCAAGTCCCCGTGAAACTCCATTTTCGGTTAATAATGCAACGGATGTTCCTGTATTGCAGGAATTTAATATAATGCATAATACCGCCAGCGCGAGGATACGTTTTATCATAAATATTGATTTTATTTAAGTTATCTGATGTAATGCGGCATCTCTTCTGGAATGACCATTGAAAGTTCTACAAGACCTCCGACTTCTCCCTCATTGAACCATGCCGTCTGGTAAATGAGTTTTTTCTGGTTATTTTTTGAAATAGTATATACGTTGGTACCTCCGTTTGCAAGGAGATTGAGGATCTTATCCCAGGACTCGGGCTTGTGGCAGCCTTTGAGGTTCTTCCCCATAAGATCTCCTCTGCCGGCAAATGTGGCTTTGGATTTGTCATTCATGTATATAATATTCGCTTCCCTGTCGCAGACAGTTACTGCGCAATTCAACTCTTTTGCCCAGTCGAAGCCGTCATTTTTCATTTTCTTCATCTTTTAATTTATCAAAACAGTGCCTGCAGAGAGGCTCGTAAATATCCTTTTCTCCAAGTTCAACAAGTTTTTCGCTTTTGGAAAGACGGTGTGAATAGTTCGCCAGATCGCCGCATTTGACGCAAATGGCGTGGACTTTGGTAACATACTCAGCAACTGCCATCAGTTCAGGCATCGGGCCGAAAGGCTTTCCCGTATAATCCATATCAAGTCCGGCGACAATAACCCTTATTCCCTGAGATGCAAGTGTCTGTGCGACTGAAATGATACCATTATCAAAAAATTGAGCCTCATCTATTCCCACTACATCGACACCGCCGGTGAGAAGTAGTATGCTGCTTGATGATTCAACAGGAGTGGAGAGAATACTATTTGCATCGTGAGATACGACTTCTTCTTCCGAATATCTTATATCTATCTTAGGTTTGAATATTTCAACATGCTGATTGGCAAATTTTGCTCTTTTCAGTCTCCTGATAAGTTCTTCTGTTTTTCCGGAAAACATCGAGCCGCAAATGACTTCTATCCATCCGGGATTTTTTGCGTTTTCTATAAACATTTGACTACTTTTGCAGAGTTGTATTTCTTAAACAAAGATAAGAAAATAATGTCTAAGTTATTTATAGTGCCAACCCCTGTCGGCAATCTTGAAGATATCACTTTTCGTGCGATAAATGTTTTGAAGTCGGCGGACTTGATTTTAGCTGAAGATACCCGTACAAGTTCAGTCCTGCTGAAGAAATACGATATTGGCACGCATGCCGAGTCGCACCACAAGTTCAATGAGCATCAGACTGTTGATATTATCAAGGAGAAGATCCTTTCCGGGCTGTCTGTGGCGTTGATTAGTGATGCCGGTACTCCCGGCATTTCCGATCCCGGTTTCCTTCTGGTCAGAACCTGCGTCGAGGCTGGAATAGAAGTTGAAACTCTCCCCGGAGCCACAGCCTGCATACCGGCTATTGTAAATTCAGGACTCCCATGTGACCGATTCTGCTTCGAGGGCTTTCTTCCTCAGAAAAAAGGTCGCCAGACCCGCCTTCGTGAGCTTGTTGCAGAACACCGGACAATGATCTTTTACGAATCCCCATACAGGTTACTCAAGACTTTAACACAGTTTGCCGAGTATTTCGGTCCGGAGCGAAAGGCTTCCGTTTCCCGTGAAATTTCAAAACTCCACGATACTACTCACAGAGGCACTCTTGACGAACTCGTACAATATTTTACTGCAAATGAGCCGAAAGGCGAGATTGTCATAGTGGTTGCCGGTGCATGATTCGTGTTACTGATTCTTCAGTTTATCTGCGCAGTTGCTGCTGATTATGCCATTTGACACAAGATTGTCAAAATTCCACTGTGAAGAGTCGCAGGTCTCCCTGAATCTCATTATTCCTTTTGCAGCGTATGTGCCTATATAGGGATGATGCTCAAGTTGTTTCTGTGTGGCATTCCAGATGGTGAAATCTCTTTTGCCATTTCCCGCCTCAATACACTCTTCGATCATTTTATATCTTTCTTCATCGAATCTTTCGATCTCCAGCAACTGTTCTTTCCTGTCAAACAAACCGCCAAGCCGCTCTCTGTATTTCAGAATTTTATGGGCATAATACGGTCCTATTCCGGGCAATTCGAGAAGTGCAGTGCTGTCTGCCGTGTTCAGATTCATCAGCGGTAATGAAATATATGGTTCCAATGCATGATAAGTACTGTCCGAGACAACATACATCTTTGCAAAATCCCTCTTCTTTTTAAATCTCCCTCCTTTAGACCGATAATTATCAATGACTTCAGCCTGTTTTACGGTAAATCCGAGCCTGCAAAGATCATAGGTAGATACAGTATTTGGATTGAATACAAATAATTCAGGAGATTTTTTGACTTGAGATGGCGAATTTTTTACCGCTTCAATTCTTTTCTTTATGGCAGGTAATGAAACAGAGTGATTATTATCAGGTTTCTCTGATTTATCCGCTTTTATCTGTCTCTCCTGTTTTTCTTCAGGAGGAGCGATGTCAACAGACTTGCCTCTTTTTTTAAAGACTTCTCCGGTAAAAAATGCTATTTGAAATCCGAGCACAAGAAACAACAGAGCCACAGCTCCGTCGGCAGCCGTCTTTGATAATTTAATCTTTCCCCTCATTTTCTCTCCTCCTGTAAATTAATGATAACCGGCCTCTCTGCAAATATAGTAAGAATAAGTCATCGTCTGAAGCTATATTTCATTAATTGAATCGTCTAATGAAGTGTGAATAAAAATCACTACTTTTGCACTTCAAAATAAATATTTATATGAGTATTATTCAATGCGATTCAATATGCAAAAAGTTCGGAACTTTTACTGCTTTGGATAATGTGTCGATAGATGTTCCGCAGGGGGAGATTTTCGGACTTCTCGGGCCTAACGGGGCGGGCAAAACCACATTGATCAGAATTATTAACAGGATTACTATTCCTACAAACGGCACAGTCCTTTTCAATGGTACGCCTATGACCGCAGAAATGGTAAGAGAGATTGGATATCTTCCTGAAGAGCGCGGTCTGTACAAAAAGATGAAGGTCGGTGATCAGGCCATGTATCTTGCCAGGCTGAAGGGCCTTTCAAAAGCTGAAGCCACAGTCGAACTTAAAAAATGGTTTATGAAGTTCAAGATACAGTCGTGGTGGAACAAAAAAATTGAGGAACTTTCAAAAGGTATGGCCCAGAAGGTTCAGTTCATAACCACGGTTGTCCATAAGCCGAAGCTTCTTATTCTTGATGAGCCGTTTTCAGGATTTGATCCGATAAATACGCAAATTATCAGAAACGAGATACTCCGGATGAAAGATGAAGGAACCACGATAATGCTTTCCACTCATAATATGGAATCTGTTGAGGAACTGTGTGATAATATTGCTCTTATCAATAAATCAAAACTTGTTGTTACCGGCAATACTGATGCAATAAGACGTCAATACGGTTCAAATCAGGTTGAAGTGCTCTATCGCGGCACTGATCAGTTGACTGCAAATCCTGACCTGTTTGACATATATTGTGATGAGGAACAGAAGAATAGCAGAAGGGCTGTCCTGACCGTCAAAGACGGAGCCAATTCAAAGGCTATTCTGACCAAATTGGTTAATGAGGTGGATGTGGCTTCATATCAAGAGCTTGTGCCACGGATGAATGATATTTTTATTAAACTTGTCAGCGAAAACAAATAGGCCATGAATTTAAAAAAAATTAATCTTATTATTGGACGGGAATATTCCGTTCGTGTCAAGAAGAAATCGTTTATTCTTACTACTATTTTGACACCTATTCTTTTCGCTCTGCTCATCACTGTTCCTTCCATGATAATGTTGATGGGTAATAATGATGAAGAGAAGATTTTGGTACTTGATGAATCCGGTGTCGTTTCTCCTTACCTTGAAAGCAGCAAAACAATTGATTACAGCTTCGCTGAAGGCGTTTCGATGGAGTCGTTGAAGGCCAGATTCGATACCCTCGGCATATATGCTCTTATAGATATTTCACCACTGGATGAAAACAGTAATGTTAATGTAACTTCCTATTCGAGAGAACCGCTGAGCTATGATATAAAGTCTGATATTGAAAAAGGGATTGGGAATGCCATACAGGAGACCAAATTGAAACAGTATGATATTGAGAATCTTGATTCAATACTCGCTGATATCAAGACAGATGTTTCGATAAATGCGATTACTATCACAAAAAACGGAGGAGAAAAGAAAGATAATGTCACTATATACATGGCAATCTCCTACATAATGAGTTTTATGATCTATATGTTCATTGCCCTGTTCGGCTCTATGGTTATGAGAGGTGTCATTGAAGAAAAGAGCAGCAGGATAGTGGAGGTGATAGTCTCTTCGGTCAATTCATTTGAATTGATGATGGGAAAGATAATCGGAGTTGCAGCAGTGGCTTTTACACAGTTTGTTATATGGATCCTTCTCACAGTCGGACTGGTTTTCGGAATAGGCGTAGTGGCCGGTGGAAGCCTTTCAGCTCCTGCACAACCTGATTTGACTGCACAGATGGTCGATTCTGCATCATCTTTGACCGGAGTCGGAGATACTGCAGTAGTTGATGGAGCCTCAACAAATGCATTTTTACAGGATATTCTGAGCCAGTTGGGTGGCATTAATTATTTGCAGCTTATCGTATGTTTCCTTATTTATTTCTTCCTTGGATATCTTCTTTACGCTGCAATGTATGCAGCTGTCGGCTCAGCTGTTGATAATGAGGCTGATACGCAACAGCTTTCCCTGCCTGTTACAATTCCTTTAGTTATAGGCCTTTTTATAATGCTGCACGCTTTCCAGCATCCGGGCAGCCAGTTGTCAATATGGGCATCGATTATTCCATTTACCTCACCGATGGTGATGCTTGCAAGAATTCCGTTCGGTGTCGTACCTGCATGGGAACTGATACTATCGATTGGCGTACTGATTTTTACATTTATTGCCGTTGCTTATTTCTCGGCAAAGATATACAAGGTGGGAATATTGACTTATGGTAAAAAAGCCTCCTTTAAAGATTTAATGAAATGGATAAAATACAAAAACTGATGTTTAAATTCAAATACCTGCTTTTCTTCCCTCTTTTGGCGATTTTATGTGCCGGGTCATGTTCTGAGAACAGGGCAAAGAGTGGTGATCCGTCAAATTTCAAATATACATGGGAGACAGTATATATGGATTCTACATGGAATGATATAAAGAATCCTGCTGCTACTG
>CAZPLM010000017.1:0-7135 GCA_964587275.1 uncultured Muribaculaceae bacterium
TGCTCCCATGATGAACATCTCTTCAGTATATTCATATACAGTCACAATGGCGGCTGTATCGCGAGGAATCACTAAAAACCAAACATTTCCGTCTGTTTCTATATGTTGAATCTCTGAAACAGGGCAGATGTCTGAGTATATCTTGAATGAATTGGATTCTTTAAATGCCTCATAATTCGTGTTATAGCCGAGAAATGCCATAGCTGCAATATCGGTTTCGCTCCATTCAATGTCTTGAAGTTTATTTGATGAGGCGCCATTTTTTCCGGAATTTCCATTTCCGCACGAAGCCAGAAAAGAAAGAAGCGCCATTAATGTGATTGCAAGATAAAAACGTTTCATAATATTTATTGTTTAATATAATATCCCTCAAATGATGATTTCAATTCTGCTTCATCGCAGGCGTTTGAATCGCGGTTGATGTCCGTTATATTTAAAAATCCCTTGAAAAATGTAATATCAAACTGATAGTTACATCCTTTGACAGTGTATCTGATTTTTCCGTTATTAAGTTTCGCACCGATCCTGTCGGATTCATTTGAATATTCGGTTATGCCTGAGACATTGCTGAAAAAATTAAATCTGATCCCGCTGTCATCTTTTGTTATTTTAATGCAGGCTTCTCTTTCTCCTCCTGCCGGACGAGCATAATAATAACGATAAGTCCCTGTTATTTCATTTTCTTCAGCCTGTTCAAAAAATCCTCCTTTGCCGGACGGGAAATCGATCTGTTTATCAAGTGACAGTGTAAAGAAGTTCTTATCATCGTTCCAGTTTCCTTCGCATTTTTCCCTGTTGCTGAAATTAAAATCTATATGCCCCGACTGAAAGCCATCCGGCTGATATTCATCAAGGAATACAGTGTTGCTGTACTCTTCCATTCCTCCCATACCGAGTTGACCGAGAATACGGATAGGCTTTCCGCTTCCTGTGCGTGTATATCTCATTTCTCCCCCGATAAGATTGTCGCTTCTTACCTCAAGTAATACTTCAACCGGTATTGTCTCTTTCAGGTGTCCTTTCCATGCATATTGAGTGATACTGCTTTGTCCGGCCGTTTTAAGAAAAATGCCGTCGATTGAGGCATTCATTCCGAATCCGCAACTGTTCCTGCCTTCGATAAAGTTTACAACGGCAAAGTCACGGTACGGGATTATTTCAAACTGGCATTCTCCGTCAGAATATGTCTCTTTATGCGAGAGCGTACATAATAGCCTGTCACTGAGGAGTACACATTCGTGTTTCTCGACTCTGGCAGTATGAAAGGACGGGGCAGATGTGACTGATGTTATTTCGCAGAATACTTTTCCGTCTATTTTTGTCAATTTAAGATCGCCACAGGCGAGATTCATGCCATATATGTAGGAATATGATCCGTAACAGTCATCTAAATTGATTGCCCATGAGATGGATGGGGCAGGGGAAGGGGAAGGGGAAGGGGAAGGCTTGTTGCATTTTGACAGTACAATCGAATATTGTTTTCCCTCTTTATGCTCGTATTTATAGCCGGAGGTCTCAACCATTTTGTCCGGTGCTTTCCATGTTCCGGAAAAGCCCCCATCCTGTGTGATTTTTCCTAAAATATATCCGGTCTTTTCACCATTTGAATCATTTTCCCATATATCAAATACATTATTATTTATATTCCCCAATAACTTGATTGGTGTCCCTGCTTTTGAATTGGTATATACGATCTGTCCCTGAACCAGACCATTCATTGTCTCTACATATACTGTTACAGGCCATTTCCCGTTTATCATGCCGTTCCAGCTGTAGCTGTCAAGTTGGTTCCGGGCGATGGCAGTGAATGTTGTCAAAGCGAGCAATAATGAGATTAGAAGCTTATTCATAGTGTTTTTTTAAATAGGAGATTGATAAAAACTGCAATCTCTTTCTCCATTAATAAGGGAGTCGCCTTTCTGCGTAAGAGTATATGCGTAGACGCCTTCGGCTCCTTTATCCATCATTAGTAAAGAATAGGCGTTTCCGTTTTTCATTATAGCCACAGGCATGTTTTCCAGGTAAAATTTACCACTATCATCTATCCTCCAGTAACTACCAGGATAATGCAATGTGTCCACCATGACCAAATCATCTTTGTAACAAATGCCGTCTTTTGTGTATAAGGCATAGACGCCCAATCCATATAATCCGGTGCTGTCTTTCCAGTCTTCAAACTGGACTGAATAAAATTTGTTCTCGTCGTTATTTCCAAATGCGAATGTCAGCGCACTTCTTTTTATTTTGCGTTGATAATGCTGCTCCAATTCTTTTATTACTGAGGAAGCAGGCTCTTTTGCAACCTTATGGAACTCCACAAGTTCGTTTTCTTTTATGAAATTATCGTTGCAGAGCAAGACAGGTTCGGTGATTCCCTCATGTTCATATTTATATTTTTTTGTCTGAATCGGCTCACCTGTGTTTTCAAACAGCAGCCCTCTCAAATTATCAAAATTGTAGAATATTTGACGCCCATTGTCTTTTTTTTCGTCTCCTTCCTGGATTCCGGCATATTTTACATCGTAGACTTTGGAGCCATAAATAACATGGTTGAATTTTTTCCATATTCCTGCATTTGCGGGAATCGCATCATCAAAATAGACCATAATGAGGAATTTTGTGCCGTATCTGTCGGATAGACCATATTCTGACGCTGCAGGTTTAGGCTCTTTGCCTTTTGCAAGCACTTCCGCTACAGGGATACAAATCGTGTATTTTCCATCGCCATAGGGGAGGTTTACGATTTTGGAAATCATTATCAGTGAGTCATTCTGCAGATACATCTGATAATCCTTATAAGATTTGTATTCAATGTTTCCAACATTGAAGTTCTCTTTGGCAACGGAATCAATAGATGTCCCCTGAAATCCTACTTCGTGGTCGTTGATGTAGTCAGCCACTGTCCGGATATCTTCTGGAGTAATGCCGGCGATTTTCATAAGAGAGTCATTGCTGACGGCATTACCAGTCTGAACATCGATATTGTAGGCTGTAAAATCAGGATTATCCGTGTTATAACCGGCTCTGTCAGTCCAAATGACGAGAGAAAGTACATTGTTGTTGAGAAAACTCATATATGAGGCCGATGGACCATTACAACCCTCTTCTGATTCCATTAATTTGTATTCATCGGTAATATACCCGTCGTGTAATTTGTGGATTTCCTCATTTACTTTTCCCGGGTATTCCCCCGGAATGGCATCGGCGATCAGTTCCGGTAATCTGACGTCCGGAATTGTAACCCATTCAGCATCCTTGACGCACTGGTCAACAGATGTTACCGGACCTTTATTCCGGCTGCAGGATGATAGTATGATTATCAGTATCGGTATAATATATAATATATTGTGTTTCATAATATTATATTTTGAATTTATTTTTCGAAGAAGTGATCGGGAACTTGAGAATAGCCCGTGATATATTCATTCCACAAATTCACGGCATATTCACTTATGGCACGGGGAAGTGTTTCAAATGTCTCGTCCATTGAATATTCTCCCCCTTCATCGATAGCCCTGGTCCTGCCGCGCAAGGAATATTTTGATTTTCCCTGATGCATTATCAGCTTCATTGTGGCAGGGCTTACATCACCTGCGCAGCGCAGGCGGTACATTATCCATACTTCTGAAATACCGTTGTTGTCAAGGTCGGTTACGCGAAGAGAATTTTCTACGAATTTTGCATCAAGGCTCATATATTCTTCACAGCCTTTCTGCCAATCCTGCAATTTCCAGAATAGAACAGGTTCTCGATTAATAAGATAGTCGTATGCTCGCAAATTTCCATCAAGGATTCTGGCTCCTCCCCGGCCGATATATTCATCTTCCCATTGGGTAAGGACAATGCAATGACTGCCTGTTTTATCTGTATACAACATTCTTTGCACGATTTTTCCTTCAATCGGCAGATTATAGGCAGCATCAGGTAAATTAATTTGACAGTGGAAGATTGCTCCGTTCCACTTCAGGGTATCTGTTCTTGATATTTTCTCTTCCTGTTCATTCCATCCGGATATAGATGCAGTGATATTTTTCCCTTTTTGTGGAAGGTTGAATCTCGTATTGCGCATTTCAGTCGGTGCATAAAGATTGTTCCATTCCTGAGAATTATAAAGAATATCGGTTGGGGGCAATAATTTGCGCATTTCATGATTTTGAGGATCATATTCAAAGAAATCCAGACGCATTGTGTTTGGGGTATTCATTGCGTCAAAAACATAATTTGCCGCAAATAATATTTTTTTACGGTCTCCGGTATTCCAGTAACAACATTCTATATAATACGAAGGAGTATCTCCATTGTCATATTTGATATACCCATTTTTTGTGTCAACAGTCTTAGTATCAAATACCTTCCCATTGTATGTGTGAGCGGGCGTGTTCAGACAGACATAACTGTAAGCATCTTTGATCAGTCCATTATTGATTTCGTTGTCTTCTTCAGGATTGGCTTTACACCATTCCGCGTATGAACGGAAGAAATCTGTGATGATCGGTTTTTCTCCGCTAAAATTGACCTGAGTAGTGGATCCGATATGCTCATCATCAAAACTTTGTGCTGATAATGCTATTGAAGTGCAGCATAATATGATTACCAGTGTCAGTACTCTTTTCATTGCTTTTATTATTAAAATTCTGATAAAACGATAGATCCGTCACTGCCGCTAATCTCTACTGTAAAACGCTTAGTCTCACCTTCTTTTGTTATATATGATATGCCGTTGTTAGGAATATCACCCCAAAATGTCATTGTTACCAGCAGGGGTCTGTCGGGGGTAAGAGTATTCTGAGTATGAATCTCTTCGACATCATAAACCATTTTGTCGTCCACATAGTCCTTAGATGTGAGTGCAAGTATCTTAAAGTTATTTACGATAGCGTTGGTCGAAAACAGTATGTCGGTCTGGCCTTCAGATTCGCAAGCAATAAATGTGTCATATTCTTTATAGTTAGAAATGGCATCATCTGAAAACTGTGCTTTGATCTGAGGTTCATTATTATTATTCTTATTACTGCTATTTTTATATTTGGAAAATGGAGTCAACTGTATATCAACTGTTTGCTTTTCCAACTCATCAGATATTTCCCAAAATTTCTCACTTGTGGTCGACAACTCTTCTGAGGCGGATTTTTCAGCCTTGCCTGATTTATTGTGGAAATATGCAATTTCAGTGTAAGTCTCATCCTTCTCCGCGGTAAAATAATAATCATTGCAAGTAAGAAAAGTGCCGTCAGTTGAGAGAGTGTAGATGCCGAACATTGAGTACATTGCGCCTCCTGAGCCCTGATACATCAGTTTTCCATCTTTCATCATTCTGTAATTGCTTCTGGCCCATCCTTCAAATGAGAGGCACGGCGCTCCGTCAACACAAGTGTAGACAGAATACAGATCGTGGCCGAAGTATTCCGAACCCTTATTATTCGATATGCCTCCAATAATCAGTTCCGGAATTTCATCTCCGCTAATATCTTTGATGGTATAACCGGCTTTATCAAGTGCATCGTCCATCCCGTTCATAATGATTATTTCTTCAAGAGCTGTTGTTCCCGGTGCAGGTTCGCCATCGATATCAGAATCTGAAGTGAGAATATTATAACAGCGATCTAGTATTTTGTCATATATTTGATTGTAATCAATGACTGTGCTGTCTGTCGCATTATCAATATTCTGTTGTTTTGTTCTCTGATTGCAGGCTGTCACTGCAAGACAGATTATTGCAAGTAATAAAAACCGTTTCATTTTAAAAAAATTAATAGATACGTATAAATTCAATTTTCGCTTCAGGCTTGAAATCTGAATATTTTACAGCCGCGCCGTCACCTTTGATTTTGGGCATCTCTTTGAGATAATCTCCGTTCAAAATATATTGAATGTTGTTATTTGTGAGCGTGACTACAGGAAAATCTGCTTTTGAAAAGAGAGGAGATATCCAAAATACCTTGGATTTGAATGAGTCAGGACAATCAGACAGGAGCTTTCCAGGGAATATGCCGTCAGCGTCATGATAAGATGAAGAATAAAGCATTATTTCATCAATTGTGTCTGTGAATGCATCTTTATCAGAGTCATATTTAGGCTCTAAAGCGAGTTCTTTTTCTCCGTTGCGATAAACGACAAATCTTGGCTGCTCGCTTCCTTCAGCATAATAACTCTCTTTCCTGATCTCGCATCCTTCAATTACTGTAGGGACAGGCTCCCCAAGTTTAATGTGGGGAATTCCTGTCTTGTCAAATAATATTGACATTTTGGCCAAACTGTCTGCTTTTATGAATTTTTCCGCATTCCATTTGTACGAAACGACCGGGAATGCAAGGAAGATATCGGCAATTGTCGCGGTTTCACCTCCTCCCTTGCATACTGACAGAAAGAAGCAGAGGATGAAAAGAATAATGACGTTTTTTTTCATTGATTTTACTTTTTCATAAAACGGTTGTTGAAATAATCTGCTATTTCTCTGAATGCTTCCCGATAGCCTCCGGGACCGGCGTTCGTGCCGTGAGCGGTGATGTTCATCGACTCATCTTCATATTTGACATTAAGACTCCACGACTCGCCATCTAAAATCTCAAATAACGGGCTATAACTGCCTTTGTATTTGTGCATTTTATTTTTATCTATGATGGTCTGAAGGTCAGTGAAAACACTTTCGCCTGTTTTATATTCGTGGTCTTTTTCTTCCTGATGGTTAATCAGTACTACTATTTTATTATTATCTTTTTTTGCCTCATATAGTGTCCCATAGCACATAGTTCCCTGAACTGAATATGTGAAATGAATCATCTTCCTGCCGTCATTACTGTCCTGCTGAGTGTTTTTGTTCGATCCGCAGGACAATAATGTAAGCAATGATAGCAGTGAAGCCATAAATAATCTCATAATTAATTGTCAGTAAGATTAAAATGATGCGCAATACTCATCAATCATCTTCCACAGACGTTCTTCATCAACTGTAAGGATTATACGGGCAGGCTGAGTGCCTACAGGCTGATTACTTGTAAAGGCTATTGACTGTCCGTATGTAAAACCGAACTGTGAATTGACGTCGATATATCTTGTGACTTCTTCCTTGATAAGGGTAGGATCTATTACGATTGCTGCTGCAATTACATCCCATACATAGTGCGTATATTCAGGA
>CAZPLM010000017.1:7145-16463 GCA_964587275.1 uncultured Muribaculaceae bacterium
AGGATTCTCAATAAACAATGTGTTCAAAAAGTTGCGTTTCATCATTGTTACAAGATCCTGATTTTTCAAAATTTTCGTAATATCATCAAAGCGGCTTTTGCGGAAACTGATTTTTTCGCATACATCAAGACCGACAACGACCTGTTCTGCAAATGGAGAGCGGACAGCTATCTTTGCTGCATCAGGATCAAGCCACCAGTTGAATTCAGCAGTAGGTGTGGTATTACCCGGTCTGAAGAAAGAGCCCCCCATATAGACAACTCGCTTGATGAGCGGAGCAATTTCAGGAGCCATCTTCACGGCGATTGCAAGATTTGCGCAAGTACCTATGGCTACGATAGTTATTTCATTAGGATTCTTTTTTACCTGATCTATGATGAAGTTTACAGCGTTCATATCTTCAGGCGCAGTCTTTGGATCTGAGCCGTATTTTTGCAGATATACTGATTGCCATGATTTTGGCTCAGCGTAACCTGCCGATCCAACATAGGCATCGCCGATGCCGAACAGAATACGTTCCTGTTTGATAGTCATGAATCTGTTTGGATAAAGAGGTTCACGAATGCCGGCATATACCGGAACGGTTTTATTAATATCTTCCAACTGACGAAGGGCAAATGCCACTCCCTCTTCAACCCAGGTGTTTCCAACAACCACGGTAACTCCAAGAAGATCAATGTTAGGAGCTTTTGCCAGCATCATCATAGCTATTCCATCATCAAATACCTCCACCATATCGGTATCAAGTATGACTTTTTCTCTTGCCTCAGCTTTTGGCGAAATAAACGCCAGAATTGCAATTGCGCTGAGAATAATAATAAATCTGTTTGTTTTCATGATTATTTATAAATGTGTTAATTATTGTTTTCAATGAATATTTTTTCTCCATCATGTACAGTGGCGTCATCTGCAACGATGTTGCCCCATGCGTCTCTGATAATCAAATCGTCTATGCAAAGAGACTTTTTAGTCTGTATGCAGTATTTCAGGATAGCGTCTCTGATGCGACATCCGCTGAAGATGCTCAGGGGAGTGTCATTTACATATATTTTCATTTTATCTGCTTATTTGTTTATCCATCTCGACTTCAAGATTAGATACTCCCGTATAGTCGATGGATGGCTGTTTATCAAGATACTGTATTAATAAATCTGCGGCAATGAGAAACAAATTGCGGCCCTCGTCACTCTTTTCGTAATCGGCTATTACCGCAATATAAGAGTTCATCACAACCTTGTAAGTGCGCTTCAAATCAAACTTCGATCCATCAGGCATAGTGATTTTAACGCTTTTGACATCACGGTTACTGTCCCCAAGGTGGATCTTGTACCTGATCCCCGATACATACGCTGGACCATAGTCTTCTGCGCGGCTGATGGCCGTCAATAGCCTGACAACTTCTTCACCTGTAAGGTTATATTCTATTACTTCATTTCCGAAAGGATCGAGCCTGTAAACATCATCGACAGTGAAGTCCCCTTTAGATTTGGTCTCATAGCGGACTCCGCCACTGTTTTGGATAGCGATGTCAGCCCCGAGCTCAATGCGAAGGGCGTCTGCCATCAGGCAGCCAAGCTGTTCCTTGTCGGTAAAGTCGGCTGTGGCTTGAGTAAGAACACGATGCAGTTCCGGATTATTAGAAAAAGAGTCCACAATTGCCTGTACTTTGGCATCTGATTTCGGGAAATTTCTGACATCGATAAGTTCGGTATTACGGTTTGTTACCTTACCGTCCTTTACATCAATAGTGATAAATGAGGCATATTTTAGGTAACGTTCAGTTTGGGTGATCATTACATTGTTTTCCATCCTGTAGGGATCGATTTTTGTGTGTGAATGTCCTCCAATTATTATATCTGCCTCAGGCATAATGTCCGCAAGTTTGAGGTCTTCTTCAAAACCATCGTGTGTCAATAATACGAATACATTGCATTCATTTCGCATCCATGCATATTCACGGGCTACATCAATGAGCGGACGGAATTTTGCAGTGCCTACCTGTTTAGGGTGGGCATCAGGTATGCCGGTCTGATCTCCTGTCTGGACAAGGCTGAGAATACCGATTCTTACTCCATTACGGTCAACAAGAGCAAATGGTTCGATATGAAGTCTGAGAGAGTCGGGAGCATACATATTTGCACACAGATAATGGCAGTATGAGTTGTTGATTACTGTACGCAGCCCGTCTATCCCGCCGTCAAATTCATGATTGCCTATTGCGGAATAGTTGAAGCCTGTATAATTCATAAGAGCAGTCATCGGATAAGATGAAACAGGATTCATATCGTTTGCAGGATTGCCTGTACGGTTGTCACCCGCGGAAAGCAGCAGCAAATCCGGGTAAGCAGCCCGAAGACTGTCAACAATTATGGTAAATTGAGGAAACCTGTCAATTGCTGCGTGCATGTCATTGACAGACAGTATGTGGATCTGCCCGTTCTGAGCATTAGCTGCTGAGAGGAACAGGGTGATATTAAATACGATTACAGATATTATTTTTTTCATTTATTAATAGTTTTATTGTTGGGAATAATCCAGTTCTTCTTTGCACTTTTTTTCTAAATATCGTATATGTTCTACATTGATCTTTTCCGCTTCGCTCATTTGCGAGGTGACATCTGAACTTGTCGGAGAATACCATGTTTTGCCTTTAAAATAATCATTTCATTTTCCGGACTTGAATATAAATCCGTGACGTGCGAAAATTTCGTTGCGCATAGTGCTGAGAGCCTCTATCCGAGCCTGTAAGATAGCCATGAAATTCGTGCCGGGTATGTATGGATCATTACCGGCATAGTCATATATTTGAGAGGCGGTCATTATTTCTTCTGACGTAAGCGGATAATCGCCTTTTTCATTTCCTTTTTCTCTTTTAAGAAAAATTGGTTTACCTCCTTTCACAGGTGAAAATAAGTCTTCCTCATTCAATTCAACAGGAGTAAGTTTCAGGCCGTCAGCGGTCTTATTTACTCCGTATGATGCACCTTTGAAAAGAAGGATAAGCTCGGGACATTCATATTCTTTACCGAATGTGAATTTGCCGTCAGAACAGGGAAAACCCTCTGCATAATAACGGTCAGGGTAGAATTGATAAGTCTTGCCGTTGTTGTCACTGTATTTTCCGGCAAGAACAAAACGGAGGTAGTCAAGCTCAATTGTTTCAGTCAGGCTTTCTTTCACCGGTTGCAGTACCCCATGAAGTTCTCCGCTGCCTTTATCTCTGAATAATAGCAGCTTGCCGCTGCTGTCAAATGTGATCAGATCTCCTTTTGGAAATAACTGATAATCTCCTTTGTCAGCAACTTTCAAGTGATTGTTGTCTTGAGTAACCCAAAGGTTAGTCCCTCCTTCGTGAGGTGTTCCTCCAACAAAGAGATATAGATTTTCACCGGGAGATGAATTATCATATCCCATTATTTCAGTGATTTCAGGCGAGATATATTTGACATATTCGAATCCGTTTGTCCACGAGCAGCTCTTTAATACATCAAGATCACTGCACTGCCTACAGCCAATCTGTGCAGAGAGGGTACTTGCCGATAAAACCACTGCAAAAAGAAAAAATGTCAACTTTTTCATTTTACAGGAAATGTGATCAGTGGATCAATTGTGTGTCTAAAAGGTAAAAAATGATTGAGTGGATTTTTTTCATAGTTTAATAATTATAAATATTGTATCAGTTTGCGTTTAAGTAGCGTAAAGATACAAATCTAATTCATAATTGACAATAGAAAAATTGCCGCAACGGAGATTATCCGGCGGTAAATCAAATAATGAACAGAAAAAAAACTATTCCGGGATGATGGTCTTTTCGTATTTCGGACCTTCGAAATGTTTTATTTCCAATGGGTTTGAATGAATCTGATCGTAGTTGATACGATTGTTGCAGATGTCAATTGCCATATAGATGGCAGACAACATAGGTGTCTGATTGGCTATGTCCTTCCCGGCGAGTTCGTATGCCGTGCCATGGTCAGGAGATGTTCTTACAACAGGAAGGCCTGCGGTGAAGTTTACGCCTTTGTCAAATGCCAGGGCCTTGAAAGGGATGAGTCCCTGATCGTGATACATTGCCAGGACTGCATCAAATTTGTACTGCATATTTGTACCGAAAAAGCCGTCAGGTGAATAAGGACCGAATGCCAGTATGCTTTCGGAATTGGCTGCTTCGATAGCGGGCTGGATAATATCAATCTCTTCGGTGCCCAGTGATCCTCCATCTCCAGAGTGCGGATTGAGACCAAGAACGGCAATTTTTGGCTTGTCAACGCCGAAATCGCGTCTAAGGGAGTTGTTCATAACTCTCAGTTTGCTCAAAATAATCTCTTTATTAATGGATTCTGAAACTTTTGCTAAAGGGAGGTGATTCGTTACAACACCTATTTTCATCTTTTCGGTGCATAAAAACATAAGTCCGTCTTTTGCCGCGAACTGATTGATCAGGTATTCTGTATGTCCTGAATAGCCGAAATCAATTCCCTGCATTGAATGTTTATTGAAAGGTGCTGTGACAATTGCATCTATAGTGCCTTCTTTCAGATCTTTGACTGCAGCCTCAAGGGAGATCAGAGCTGCCTTTGCTCCATCAGGGGTTGGCTGTCCTACCTCTACGGGAAGTGAGTCAGGAACGCAGTTGATGATGTTTATTCTTTTGGGACGGGCATCGTTTGCCGAGTTGATTATGTTTGTGTTTATCTGTTCTGTCTCCGGAATCATATTGCGGTATAATCCGAAAGTCCTTGAAGAACCGTATAAAATCGGAACGCAGAGTTCGCTCATTCTGGCATCGGCCAAAGCTTTGATAATTACTTCATATCCTATGCCGTTAGAATCTCCCTGGGTTATTCCCACTACAATTTTCTGTGCCATATTCTATTTTTTGACAAAAATAGTCACAACAGAAGAATCGGCAAAGTTTTTTTGAATTAAATCTTCTTGTGAGTAACTTTGTTTTAATGAATTCACCTCTGGACAGCGATATCAAGTTCTTACCGGGTGTAGGACCCAGAAGGGCCGAAATCCTCGGCTCAGAGCTTGGTATTCACACATTCAGGGACATGCTGTATACTTTTCCATTCAGGTATGTAGACAGATCCTCCTTTTATGCCGTAAGGGAAATTGACAGCTGCAATGCATATATACAACTTAGAGGAACTATCACAAATATTTCTATTGTCGGAGTAAAGAGGGGTAAGAGACTGGTCGCGAAATTTACTGACGGAACCGGTTATATCGATCTGGTTTTTTTTCAAGGGATCAAATGGATGACTGATAAACTGAAAGTCGGACCAGAGTATATTGTCTTTGGTAAACCTGCCGTTTTTAACGGCGCTTATAACCTTGTCCACCCCGAAATCGACCTTGCCACTCAGGAGAAAATGAACATGACATCCTCTATGATAGGAATTTATAACAGTACTGAAAAACTTCGCGGCAGCGGAGTGGGGAATAAGGTTTTTTCAAAACTTGAGATGACTCTTCTTCAGAAATGCCTTGATTCCATCACTGAGTCTCTGCCGGAATATATTATTCAGGAAAAAAGATTTTGTTCCCTGAGTGATGCCCTCCATGATATTCATTTTCCGAAGGATATGCAGGCTCTCTCCAAAGCGCAGCGAAGACTCAAGTTTGAGGAACTGTTTTATTTGCAACTTTCACTTGTAAGGCAGAAAAGTATCAGAATGCGTGGTAGTACAGGAGTGATTTTTAAAAAGATAGGTAATTCATTCAATGGGGTTTACAGTAAATTGCCCTTTCCTCTGACCAATGCCCAGAAGCGGGTATTGAAAGAGATTCGCTCTGATGTGCTTTCCGGAAAGCAGATGAATCGTCTGCTGCAGGGAGATGTTGGAAGCGGAAAGACGCTTGTGGCCCTTTTTGCCGCACTGATGGCCGTTGATAATGGCTATCAGGCCTGCATTATGGCTCCTACTGAAGTCCTTGCCAATCAGCATTTTGTGACACTGTCTAAATTCCTTGACGGTTCAGGAATAGAATTGGCTTTGCTGACAGGAAATACCAAGTCTAAAGCCCGGGTTCCAATATATGAGGGTCTGAGTAATGGCAAAATTTCAATTATCGTGGGTACTCATGCTCTGATAGAAGATTCTGTCAAGTTCTCAAATCTCGGACTTGCGGTTATTGATGAGCAGCATCGTTTCGGCGTACAGCAGCGGTCGAAGTTGTGGTCGAAAGCGGAGATGCTTCCTCATATTCTCGTGATGACCGCAACACCTATTCCGCGTACACTCGCCATGACACTTTACGGTGATCTTGATGTCTCCGTTATTGATGAGCTTCCTCCGGGGAGAAAGCCTGTTATGACGGTTCACATGACTGAAAACAGGAGAAAGGAAGTCTATGATTTTATGAGGAAGCAGATAAAGTCGGGTCGTCAGGTTTTCATCGTTTATCCTTTAATAAAGGAGTCTGAAAAGATGGATTATGAAAATTTAGAGCAGGGATACCTCACCATAACGGAAGAGTTTAAGCCTCCGGAGTATGTTACTGCTGTTGTTCATGGACAACAGACGCCTGACAGCAAGGCATTTGATATGGATCTTTTTGCACGCGGCAAGGCAAATATTCTGGTCGCGACTTCTGTAATTGAGGTGGGTGTTGATGTGCCTAATGCCACGGTTATGGTAATCGAAAGCGCAGAGCGTTTCGGCCTTTCACAGCTTCATCAACTTAGGGGCAGGGTAGGACGAGGGTCTGACAATTCATATTGTATTCTTATGACCGGCTATAAACTTAGCAAAGAATCAAAACAGCGCATTAATCTCATGTGCGAGACAAATGACGGATTTCAGCTTGCCGAGGCGGATATGAGAATGCGCGGCCCGGGTGATTTCGAAGGTACGAGACAGAGTGGACTTGCGATAGATCTTCATATTGCTGATCTGGCCAAAGACTCCCCCCTGCTGGAGGATGCAAGACAGCTTGCTGTAAAAATTCTTGATGATGATCCTCTTCTCTCCAATGGAAAAAATGCATTGCTCGCAATGCGTCTAAATCAGTTGAAAAACGACATTACAGATTATTCAATGATAAGTTAAAATATTAAATATGAAATATATAGGTGCACATGTGAGCAGCAGCGGCGGTGTAGAAAATGCTCCTGAAAATGCCAAAAAGATCGGGGCAACCGCATTTGCTCTTTTTACAAAAAATCAGCGACAGTGGAGTTCGGCTCCTTTGAGCGAAGAAAGTATTTCTCTTTTTAAAAAGAGATGTGCCGAATATGGTTATTTGCCGGCCTCTGTTCTTCCTCACGACAGTTATCTGATTAATCTCGGACATCCTCAGACTGATGGACTTGAAAAGTCAAGAGCTGCATTTGAGGATGAAATGAAAAGATGTGAACTACTTGGGCTTGACAGACTCAACTTCCATCCCGGCAGTCATTTGAATGAAATATCAGTAAGTAAATGTCTTTCCCGTATTGCCGAATCCATAAATATTGCGCTTGACAGGACAAAAGGAGTAACTGCCGTTATTGAAAATACTGCAGGACAGGGAACAAATCTCGGCTACAGATTTGAACAGATTGCGGAAATCATCGATCAGGTTGAAGACAAGAGCAGAGTCGGGGTATGTATCGACACATGCCATTCATTTGCAGCTGGTTATGATCTTGCAGGCAATAAGCCTGAAAATGCTGATAATGATCTGTTCGGGTCAACGACAACATCGGAAGTGAAAAATGCCGTCATTCTATCCGGGTTTGACAGAGTTTTTGATCATTTTGAAAAAATCGTCGGCTTTAAATACCTTCGAGGAATGCACCTGAACGATGCAAAGAAGCCTGCAGGATCAAAGGTCGATAGACATGAGACAATAGGAACAGGAGAGATTGGTTATGCTCTTTTTGAGCGGATAATGAAGGATGTGCGATTTGACGGGATGCCTCTAATTCTTGAGACACCTGAACCGGAAAAGTGGAGTGAGGAAATTGCGATGCTTCGAAAATGGGCGGAGTTTTAAGTTCGGCTCGATTCTTTTAAGGCTATTTATATTTTTATGTATAATTTAGTGTTTTAAAAATTTGAAAATAAATATGGAAAAATTACAATATGCAGTTGTTGGCAATGGAAGTTGGGCGACAGCCCTTGTCAAATTGCTCTCTGAAACTCAGGATAAGCTTTACTGGTTTGTAAGAAACCATGAAAATATAGAATTCATAAGGAAATATAAACGCAATCCGACCTATCTTCGTTCTGCGGCATTGAATACCGACAGGCTGATCATCAGTGATGATTTGGACGAAGTGGTTGCTGCATCAGACGTAATTGTTTTTTGCATTCCTTCCACTTATTTTCTGGCTCAGATAAAGAATGGTACCGTACCTCTTGACGGAAAGTACATTATCTCTGCCATAAAAGGTTTCGTTTCAAAGAATAACCTTACAATAGCGGAGTATTTCAATCAGGTGCACAATATCCCTTTCGACAGGATTGCAGTTGTCAGCGGCCCGACTCATGCCGAAGAAGTAGCAATGGAGCGGCTTTCGTATTTAACGATTTCCAGCAAGAGAATAGAAGTTGCGGATATGTTGAGCAAGGCATTTGCCAGCAGATATGTCAAGACTATCACAGGAACTGATATTTATGGGGTAGAGTATTCTGCCGGTATGAAAAATGTATATGCCATCGCCTGCGGTGTATGCCACGCTCTCGGATATGGCGACAATTTTATGGCAGTTCTGGTTACAAGTGCATATAATGAAATGGTTCATTTTATGGATCTTTCGCATCCTGATCCGACAAGAGTCCCTTCCCGTTCAGCATATCTCGGGGATTTGCTTGTTACCTGTTATTCGCAATTCAGTCGTAACCGTACTTTTGGCGGAATGATAGGGAAAGGCTATTCAGTGATTTCGGCCCAGACGGAAATGAATATGGTGGCTGAAGGTTATTATGCCACAAAATGCATTTTCGAGATTGCGAGGGATTGCAAAATCCATCTTCCAATAGTCGATGCGATGTACAGGATATTGTATGAAAATGAAAATACTGAGTTTGTCATAAGAGAATTGGCAGACAGTTTAAAATAATATTCAGAATATGATCAGGGTTAATTTGGACGGGTGCCGCGGTTTTGCCGACAAGGCACAATTTAAACACTATACTGATAAGGCATTTGCCGCATTTGACCTGCTTGAAAGCGGCAAAGGCGAAGGGAATGACTTTTTAGGATGGAACAACCTTCCTTCTCAAACTTCCGGACAATTGATAGATCAATGTAATGCCGCTGCTGCTGAATGGGCTGCAAAAGGTGTTGATCTTGTTGTGGTTATTGGTATAGGTGGATCTTATC
>CAZPLM010000018.1:0-5551 GCA_964587275.1 uncultured Muribaculaceae bacterium
CCTCATCAAGGTCCCGGGTCTTGACGGCAGTGGAAAGATGGGCAAAAGCGAGGGTAACGGCATCTTCCTGTACGATGATGAAAAGACTATTACCAAAAAAGTAATGAGAGCTGTTACAGACACAGGTCCAACAGTTCCAAACTCTCCCAAACCTCAGGTTATTGAGAATCTTTTTACTCTCCTCAAGCTTGTTTCTACTCCTGATACAGTAAAGTTCTTTGATGAGAAATACAATGACTGTTCTATTCGTTACGGCGATTTGAAGAAACAGCTTGCCGCAGACATCTGCAAGACTACTCTTCCAATTAAAGAGCGCATTGATGCCATCTACAACGATGAGGCATATCTTGCAAAAGTAACTCGTATAGGCACAGAAAAAGCACGTGCTTCCGCCTCTGCAACTCTTGAACTTGCAAAGAAAGCGGTAGGCTTCAAGAAATTCATTTAGTTATTTTATATAACAAGAGACAGTAATGCCTCTGAAATACCCTCCCCTTTTCAGGGAACAAAGGTTTTCAGAGGCATTACTGTTTTCTGGCGTGAAGTGCTCTATTGTTACCCTATCGTTGAGCCGTTTGATAGCTTTTCTTCCGGTGTTATAATACGCATTGTACCATCCGGCTGAGCAGCCATCATAATCATTCCTTTTGACTCTATACCCTTGATAACACGTGGCTTGAGATTGGCAAGTATGCAGATTTGCTTTCCTATCATCTGTTCAGGAGAATAGAACTTTGCAATTCCGGAGACGATCACCCTCTTATCAAGTCCGGTGTCTATGGTAAGTTTAAGGAGCTTATCAGTCTTTGGAACACGCTCGGCTTCAAGAACAGTCGCAGTTCTGATATCCATTTTTTCGAACTCCTCAAAACAGCACTCGTCCTTTGGAGCAAAAACCTCGGATTTCTTCAGTTCCTCCGCACGTTCCATATTTTCTTTCTTTGTGTTCTGCAACTTTGTGACCTGAGCTTCAATCTGTTCATCCTCGATCTTACTGAAAAGCAACTCTGCTTCATTCAATTGATGACCGGGGGCAAGCAACTCACTTTCGCCAAGTTTATCCCAGCCAAGATCATCGACATTGAGAATATTGTTTAATTTTTTGACAGAAAATGGCAAAAATGGAGCAAATGCAATCGACAGATCAGCACAGATTTGCAATGCAGTATATAAGATAGAAGCTGTACGATCCATATCACTCTTGCTGACTTTCCATGGTTCCGTATCGGTAAGATACTTATTCCCTGCGCGGGCGATATTCATAGCCTCTTTTAAGGCATCACGAAACTTGAAATGTTCAAGATTATCGCTAAGTGCTTTTTTAAACAATGGAATCTGAGCCAGGGTGTCGGTATCTATCTTCTCAGGCTTCAGATTAGCAGGCACTTTCCCATCAAAATACTTGTGAGTCAGTACGACAGCTCTATTGACAAAGTTACCTAAAATGGCAACCAGCTCACTATTGTTGCGAGTCTGGAAATCTTTCCATGTGAAGTCATTATCCTTGGTCTCAGGAGCATTGGCGCAAAGTACATAGCGCAGCACATCCTGCTGTCCCGGAAAATCTTTCAAATATTCATGAAGCCAAACAGCCCAGTTGCGGGAAGTCGAAATTTTGTCCCCCTCAAGATTGAGAAATTCATTTGCAGGGACATTATCAGGCAAAATATACCCGTTACCATAAGCCTTAAGCATTGTAGGGAATACAATGCAATGAAAAACGATATTATCCTTACCAATGAAATGAATCATCCTTGTATCAGGACTCTTCCACCATTTCTCCCAACTGTCAGGCAATAACTCTCTGGTATTTGAAATATAGCCGATAGGCGCATCAAACCAGACATAAAGTACCTTCCCCTCTGCTCCCTCCAATGGGACCGGAACGCCCCAATTCAAATCACGACTTACTGCACGTGGCTGGAGGCCACCGTCAATCCATGACTTGCACTGTCCGTAAACATTTGTCTTCCATTCCTTATGGTCTTCGAGAATCCATTTTTTCAGCCATCCTTCATATTCATTCAAAGGCAGATACCAATGTTTGGTCTTGCGCTTTACTGGAAGCGAGCCGCTGATTGCAGAGTGCGGGTTGATCAGTTCATCAGGACTCAGAGTTGAACCACATTTTTCGCATTGATCGCCATACGCTCCCTCTGCTCCGCATTTTGGACATGTTCCGACAATATATCTGTCTGCGAGGAAAGTCTTTGCTTCCTCATCATAATACTGTTCACTCTCTTTCTCAATAAATTTGCCGTCATCATAAAGTTTCTTGAAAAACTCAGATGCTGTTTCTGCATGGATCTTTGATGAGGTCCTTGAATAAATATCAAAGCTCATCCCGAACTCTTTGAACGAATCCTTGATTATCTTATGATATTTATCAACAATTTCCTGTGGGCTGCATCCGAGCTGACGCGCCTTTATCGTAATTGGAACGCCATGTTCGTCAGACCCGCAAACAAAAAGAGTCTCCTGACCACGCATTCGAAGATACCTCACGTAAATATCGGCAGGAACATAGACTCCTGCCAGATGTCCGATATGAACGGGTCCGTTTGCATAAGGTAATGCGCAGGTAATGAGTGTTCTTTTGTAATTCTTCATCATCAATTTTTTTTAAACAAAATGCAAATTTATAAAATTAGATATTATCAAGTTCTTTTGTCAGTTCTATTTTACCTCTTGACATCAAAAGAAGTTTTCTCATCAACTCCTTTTGTGTCTCGGAATCACCCTTCTTTTCAGCATCGGCGATTCCCTTTGTCATCTCTTTGCAGCAAAGATCAAGAACCCTGACCTTATATAGAAGCAATGCCTTCAGAACGTTCTTTCCAAGCATATTATTTTCCGGAACAAGAGAATCCCTGTACACCTTTACAGTCAATGGATGTTTTTCGCAAATAATATTGGTCATAACCTCAACCATTCCAGGATCTTCGTTATTGGCAAAATATCTTATTATCTTTTCCTGGGCCACCTCATATTCAACTCTGCCGGGAACAGATTTTTCACTTCCATCAAGTTCTCTTCGCGCAGATGAAAAATACAGATCCATCACTCTTTTGTAAAGAGGATTCTGAAGTTCGAGTTCATCACATTTCAATGAGGACAGGATATAGTCAGCAACATTTACATTTATCTTATCGCCCTCAGGAACACCAACATACATTCCGTCTTCTCCGTGAAGAGGATATTCTCCATATTTCAGCAGGTAATAGATCAGTTCCTTTTCCGTAACCGAAAGATAGATACCTGCCGGATTCTCTTGATAAGAGGATCCGGTACTGCCCGACAATACTTCCACCTCTCCGGCAATCTGATTTGGTTCAGCCTCGCGAGAATAATAATACTCTGCCTGCCTTGACATTTCCAACTCGCGCCGTTTTTTTCGCAGCACTGCTATCTTTTGAAAAATACTGTCAGAATTAATCTTAAATCTCTCCGCCACCATATCCACATAGACATTGCGTTCTATCTGGTCCGGAATCACTGAAACAGTCTCTATTATATCATTAATCAGAGAAGCCTTTTTTATGGGATCATTACCCGTCTGGTCAAGCAACAAATTTGTCTTGAAAGTGATGAAATCCACCTCATTCTTCTGCATATAATCATCAATTTCATCACGGGAATGAGCCTTTGCAAATGAATCAGGATCGTCTTCAGGTGGCAGAAGAACCACTTTGACTTTCATTCCCTCGGACAGGATCATATCAACTCCGCGGATAGAAGCCTTGATCCCTGCAGCATCTCCGTCATAAAGAACAGTAACATTCTCGGTAAACCTTTTAATCAGATTGATCTGCCCAACTGTGAGTGAAGTGCCTGAAGATGCTACCACATTCTCAATTCCAGCCTGGTGCATTGAAATCACGTCAGTATAGCCCTCAACGAGATAGCATTTATCAGCTTTTGCAATAGCAGCCTTGGCGTAATAAATACCATACAGCACCCTGTTTTTTACATAAATCTCCGTTTCAGGCGAATTGATATATTTTGCTATCTTTTTATCGGAAGTCAGTATTCTTCCTCCAAAGGCAATCACTCTGTTATAAAACCTGTCTGCAAGTTCCCCATTCTCCTTCTCTACAGAAAGCCCTGAATCTACAAGAAATTCCTTTTTGTAACCCTTCTCCAACGCATTTTTGGAAAAGACATCCCGTCCGTCAGGTGCAAAACCCAATCCGAACTTGCGAATTGTATCATCAGTAAATTTTCTTTCCCTGAAATAACCAAGTCCTATCAACCTGCTCTTTTCAGCATCCCACATATAGTCCTGGTAAAACTTCTGCGCATATTCTGAAACTATCAGCAAGCTCTCGCTTTTCAGCCTGTCGGCAATTTCTTCAGGAGTCTCTTCTTTTTCTACTATTTCAATCCTGTACTTTTTAGCAAGATATTTCAATGCCTCAGGATATGAAATATGTTCGTGTTCCATTAGAAATGATACAGCAGTACCAGCCTTACCACAGGAGAAGCACTTAAAAATCTGCTTTGTGGTCGAGACGGAAAGAGATGGATTCTTATCATCATGAAATGGGCAGAGGCCCAAATAGTTTGCTCCCCTCTTTCTGAGGGAGACAAAATCTCCTATCACCTCTTCAATCCTTACGGCATCCAGAATTTTATTTACGGTAGCCCTATCTATCATAACTGCCTCCCCAAAAGATTCAATTCTTCCTCTGAATAGAGAATATGATCCAATAATGAATCAATCCACTCCGTTACTCTGTAGGAAAATGGGCTGAGCGACTCTTTAAATACATATATGATCACCAGAAACAGAATGACAGCAACAAGAATTGAGGCCAGCACAATCAAAATGATGCGCCATGCGGAATGCTTTTTACATTTCTTTTCAACTTCCTGAATCTCTTCAGAATCAGGCAATTCTGCCACCTCAACCTCAGAAATACTCGGTTCAGGCGGCAAAGGGGTGACTTCAACAGGAGCAGGTTCCTTATTTGAAACCTTTATCGAGACCGGTTCCAACCCAAGTCCCTCCTCATATATATCGAGGTTTTCATCCGCCACAAAAAAATAATCATTTTCAGAAGTGGCACGCATTATCCCGAGATGCGGAATAATCACACTCTTTTTCTGGTTCAGTTCCTTTTTTAAAAGGGTTATGAAATCAGAAAGATCTCGCTCGGCATCTTCAATCCCGTTCTCTTTAACTTTATTTAAAAAGACATTACCATCCTCTGCAGAATAAGATCTGAATGAAAGTTTTCTGTATGGAGGGTTGATAGTAGTGCCTTTATCAGAAAAAGAAGCCGGCATAAGATCGGCAATAAAACACCCTAATCCCGGAACATTGACAATGTCATTTCCCAGAATAAGTTCCTTCAGGCATTTTGAGAAAAAATCAACATCCATTGCCGCGAGTTGTAAAGAAGTGCCCGAAACAGGGGTCGAACCTGCACGATCTTGCGATCACTAGTCCCTGAAACTAGCGCGTCTGCCAATTCCGCCATTCGGGCTTTAAGTAGAGTGCAAAGATATAAAAAAATCTTTTGACAAGGCTATTTTTATGCCTTTAGTC
>CAZPLM010000018.1:5561-16193 GCA_964587275.1 uncultured Muribaculaceae bacterium
AGGGGGTCCAAGGTTCAAGTCCTTGAAGAGGAGCAAATAAAAATGGTGATTGAAAAGCATTTTCAGTCACCATTTTTATTTTTAAATATCTGACACTTATATTATTTCATTCCTGTAAGGAATAGAAGTCTGCGCTCCCAGTAGAACAACTCATAACGCCAGCTTTTTGCCGCAAGCTTTTGAGTGTTTCCCCAGGAACCCCAGCAAAGCATCGTTATGAAGCAGAACAGTACTGCAGTAAAATAACTGTTTACAATGTACATATCTTTAAGTAAAATGGTTTGACGAATTCGCTTCTTCAATTTTATGAAGAGATGTATCAAAAACAAAACAGGGCAACTGAAAAATCAATTGCCCTGCTCTATTATTATATGTTCTGTCGTTATTTCGTAACTCTTTCGAGCCATTTTACCATACCGAACATAACGCCCATTGATATCAGGCAGACAACCATAAAGATTGACCAACATTGCCAGATAGGAATCTTGTTATACATCAACGGTCCGATCCACAACAAAAGATTTCCAACTGCAGTGGCGCCAAGCCACAAGCCCTGGCAGAGACCCTGCAAATGTTTCGGGGCAACTTTTGATACAAATGAAAGGCCGAGCGGCGAAATGAACAGTTCTGCAACTGTCAGGAAGAAATACAGGACAATCAAAACCCACGGACCCGCAAGCATAGACTGCTGTGCGCTGACTGTCATAGCCCTGAAATCTACAGCTGAAGGATAACCCTTTATCATTGAAAATGCTGCAAGGAAGAGGTATGCAAGACCTGCAATACCCATACCTATTGCAATTTTTCTTGGTGTTGATATCGCTTTCCCCCTTCTGCTAAGTGAGCCGAACAACAACATGATCAGCGGTGTCAAGGTAATTACGAAGAATGGGTTGATAGCCTGCCATATCTCCGGCGGAACAACACTTGTATTGACAAAGTCTCTTGCAAAAAGTGAAAGTGAAGTACCGTTCTGATGGAATGAAAACCAGAAGAATATTACGATGCCCAACACTGCGAACAAAGCATACATTCTCTGTTTTATCTCCTTTGCCATTGCAGCCTTTTCTTCTGCAGAATAACTTGCTGCCTGAACATCAGATTTCTTTGCAGGATTAGGCAACATCTTCTTGGTACAGATAAATATAATGAGAGAAATAAGCATTGCAGCAACGGAAGCAAGGAATGAATAGTGAATACCGGTATTGAATACATCAAGATACTGAGTACAGAAACCTGTCATATCCGGAGAAACCGTACCGCCTACGTTAACTGCCAGCTCGTTGAGTTTGGAAAGCCTGGTCAGCAGGTAGATGCCACCGCAGGCAAAGAGCAGGAAGCCCTGAATTGTAAATAAGACCATTGACTCTCAACCACCAGCTTCTCAAAAGAGGAGCAACAAACGGAGCTATAAGTCCACCTATATTAATAAATACATAGAAAATCTGGAAACCTGAATCCCTTTTGCCTTTTGCTGCTTCAAGAGCCTCAGGGCCTTTCTTTGCGGCCTCGGCTTCGAAGTTATCATACATCTGGCCGACAATAGCCTGCAGGTTGCCTTTGAAAAGACCGTTACCGAAAGCAATGAAAAATAATGCTCCACAAGTCAGGGCAAGAAGCCATGCGTGATTCTGTGCAGTTGCCAAAATAGGAATAGAAAGAGCGACATAGCCAAGAGCCATAACAACAAGTCCTGACATGATTGTGCCCTTGTAATTCTGTTTCCTATCGGCAATAATACCACCGACAAGACTTAGAACATAGATTCCGGCATAGAAAAATGAATAGATCAAACCACCTGTCTCATCACTTAGCCCGAATTTCGAGCAAAGGAAGAGAACCAGGACGGCATTCATTATATAATAGCCGAAGCGCTCGCCCATATTACTGAGAGCAGCTGCGAGCAATCCTTTAGGATGATTTTTAAACATAGAAAACTTTTATTTTGATTTTATAGTTGGCAAAGTTATTAATTCTTCGTGAAAAGAAAAGGGGTTTAATGATATTTTGCAATTAACAGTCGGTGTTATCAGAAAATCCTTACGCGCCACTTCTGTCAGGTATCCTCAAAAAAAATAAAAATATGTTTAGGTGAAAAACATCTTTTGTTGTACTAAGTCAAAGCATAAATAAAAACAATCATTAAAGTTTCAAAACAATGACTAAGCGAATTATTCTTTCTTGCACATTAATTCTGATGGGATTATCACTATCTAATGCACAACAGACGATAAAAATTTCAGGAAATGTGAAATTTACAGAGCCGGATTTCAAGGTTTCCGTATTTCAACGTTCAGGCACAGACAAAATTACTCTGGCTGAAACCGTTACGGATGAAAATGGAGACTATGCACTTTCTCTTCCTGTTGAGACACCTGGCGTATTTACAGTTGATTGCGGACATTGGCAGAGTGTCAACATCTGGGGAGAAGATGAAGACCTCTCCATTAAATTCAGAGGCATTGATACAGCCAAAGTCAAAATCAAAAATCCTCCTTTCGTGTATATAGAAGGCGGAAGAAAAAATGAGGTAATGAACCTCATCAATCTTGAATCATACTGGAATTACCAGACAATGATTGCTATCGCTCAGACCACATATAGAAATGTAGCCACTGACAGCATAAGAGAGGTATTGACTTCAGATCTTTACAGTGCAAATGATAACAACTATTACGGTCACATCCAATATATAGCAGAAAATTATTCTGATGTTACAAGTTCTCTTGCAGCGATCAGTCTCCTCAGGGGTAAAAAGTATGCTGAAGCTAAGGCAAACGCACTGTCAGAACTTGAAAAGAATTTTCCTGATTATAAACCTCTCAAAGACTATATCGCAAAAGAAGAGCAGGACAGAATCAACAGAGAAAGGGTCGAAATAGGCGCTCCTGCCCCCGCATTTGAATATCCCGATCTGGCAGGAAAGAAGAAATTCGGTCCTGCAACTTTCAAGGGCAAAATTCTGCTTATTGACTTCTGGGCTTCATGGTGCGGTCCATGCAGACAGGAGATTCCAAACCTCAAAGAGACTTATGAAAAATACCACAACCAGGGTGTTGAATTCCTCAGCGTTTCAATCGATGCAAAAAAAGAGGAATGGGAAAAAGCTCTCAAATCAGAACAGATGCCTTGGCATCAGGCTCTGGCAACAGATTCAGGTAAGGAACTCATGACACTCTATCAATTCTCAGGCATCCCATTTATCATTCTGATCGATGCTGACGGTAAAATTGCCGCCAAACATCTCCGTGGAGCTCACGTAGGCGAAGAAATCCAGAAACTGATAGACGGAAACAAATAATCAGTGATTAATATTTCACAACATTTATTATAACTACACACAATTATTATGAAAAAACTATTCGGATTTTTATCAATGATTGCAATCGCATCCGTAATGATGCTTTCTGCAACATCTTGTGAGGAAAAGGAACCTTCATACGGCCTCTCTTCACTCTCAGTAACCACTGTATCAGGCCAAAGCTACAATTTCACTGTTGACCAGACAAATCTTACAGTAGACAACACTTCAGACCCTGTATCATTCCTTACACAGGAAGCTGACCTCAAGAATTGTACTGTAACATTTGCTGCAACTTTGGATGCAGTTGTTACTTACAACGGAGCAACAGCAGCCGGAACATTAACCGGAATTGATATGACGTCTCCAATAAGACTGACCGTTTCAATTGACAAATGGTCTAAAGTTTATACCGTAACCCTTGTTAAAGGCGAAGTGTCATCAGATATGAAGCAAGGTGTAAGAATGAGTTCAAATATCTCAGCAACAGGTATTCCAAGCAATCTTACCGATTATGATGTCGTATATCTCAACGGCAAATTCTATATGACCACCTGCGGATATAACGGACCTGTTGGTGACGCTACGGAAGGAACAGGATATTATGAAGTATATTCATCAATAAACGGTGTAACCTGGCAGAAAGTCTCTTCTAATCTTTCTACTGTAGGTGCTGTTGGCGCTCGCGCAGTTGTCGTCAACAACAAAGCATACGTTATCGGCGGCTGCAGAGCTTGGGGAAACGATGTGGACGGCAATGCACCTGAATATGAACTTTCGTGGGGTATGGTCTCTTATACTGTCCACGCCCTTAGAGTATATGAAACAGGGGACTTTACCAGCGTCAACCAAATCTCTGATTTAGAATTTTCAAACGCAGAAGGTACTACTCCTTCAATAGTAGGTTCGCTGAAAGGCTCTGCTCCGGTAAACTATAATATTGTTACCGCACATAATGGCAAAATATTTTGGAAATCAGGGCTTTATATGACATACGGACAGTTGCAGCAAAACATCAACAGCATTATCTCTTCATCTGACGGGAAATCGTGGACAGAAGTTCTTCCTGCAGATAATTATTCAAGGATGCATAACCAGACTGCTTTCTTCTCATTCAAAAATAAACTTTGGATGGTAGGTGGCTTTTCAAACTTTGTTGCGGCTAAAAATGTTAAAACATCAATTGCTTCATCATCAGATGACGGCTTGACATGGACTGAGTCAACCACCGAATTTCCTATTCAAATTTTCGGTGCAAAGGTTGTCGTTAACAACAGTGGAACCACAGCATATCTGTTCGGCGGTGTAACCTATGAAGGAGAAGCCCTTGCTACCAATGCAAAGGTCTATAAGACAACTGACGGAGAAACATGGTCAGAAGTAACTGTCAACTCAAACTATACGGGAAGAAAATCTCCTGCTGTGGTAGTTGATAATAATAATGTCGCATGGGTATTCGGACGTGAAGCTGCTTCTGTCGGGACATACGGCTACACAGGTGTAGTTGATAATGTCAAAGCAAATGCACTTTACGATGTATGGGCATTCGCTCTTGATGAATAATATCAGATAACTAATAATTACACGATAAATTATTAGCAGGCGGTGTCTTGCGACACCGCCTTTTTTTAACAACTTATTGCCAATGAAAAAACTACTCTCCATACTTGTTCTTATTACTCTATCCATCGGAGCATTTTCTCAGACTCAAACTTTCTTTCTTGAAGGATTTGTATATGATGAAAATGATGTTCCGATGACGGGAGCTACTGTTGTGGATTCAAAACTCAACACCTCCTTTATAGTTGATGAGAACGGGCATTTTAAAATTAAAACACGTATCGGGGATAAACTGTCTATCTCATTTCTCGGCTATGCTACAGCTACCGTTGAAGTAAAGTCTGACAAACAACTTATTGTAGATATGACACCCGATAAATCCTACAAACTCACTGAGGCCACGGTTGTCGGTTACAGCAAACAGGAAAGAAGGGATATAACCGGAGCTGTCTCATCAGTGAAATTCAAGGAGACATCTCCTTCACTTTCTGTTGACCAGCTCCTTCAGGGACAGGCTCCTGGTGTATTCGTATCAACCTCATCAGGGTCCCTTGGCGCAGCCAATCTTTTAACAATCAGGGGTATCAGTTCCATCATGGGAGACAACAACCCTTTGTATGTCGTTGACGGAGTCCCTATTTACGGTACAGACAGAAGTTCAAACCTTCTCGGTACAAGCGGCGGCCAATTCCCTGCCGTATCAATGTCAGGTGTAAATATCGGAGGCGGCACCCTCAACAATGATTACAGCCTTAAATATTCATACGAACAGAATCCTCTGACATTTCTTAATCCTGAAGATATCGAATCTATCGAAATCCTGAAGGATGCATTTGCCACTGCAATATACGGATCAAGAGGAGCCGCAGGTGTTATCCTCATTACCACCCGGTCGGGAAAAAGAGATAAACTGAATGTAAATATCAGCTATACAATGAGTATTGACAATCCTGTAGGGAAATATGACATGCTTGACGGCGCAAATTACAGCAAAATATACTCGATGTATTACCCTTCTCTCAAGTTTGGTGATACATATAATACCGACTGGCAGGATGTTGTTACAAGGACTGCTATCAGCCACAGTGTTTCTGCAAATGTTTCAGGCGGCACCGAAAAGTCTTCCTACTATATAAGTATTTCCGGAAGCACCAATCAGTCATATATTATAAATAATGATTTGACAAAGTATTCTATTCGCGCCAACCTCAACACTCAATTCAGTGACAAATGGTCGATGGGGACAAATACGAGCATCTCAAATGTTGCAAATAATGCTATCAACGCCACAACAATATATGGTCTTGCCATTCTTGCAGCTCCTAATCTTCCTGTTTATGAAGAAGACGGCGTAACATATCATTACGGATATCAGCCAAACTCAATAGGATATTCCGAAGCATATAATCCTCTTGCAGCAGCTACCGATGTCAAGCAAAGTTCTAATAATATGAGTGTTGTCAGCAATACTTTTCTTGAATTCAAACCGCTGAAATGGCTGACCCTCAAGTCGGAATTCGGGACAAACGTGTCATACACCATGTCATCAACCAGAAAACCATCTCTGCCTGAGTATGTTATTGGTGTCGCTGATGATGTGGCCTCAGAATCCACAGCAATGAACAGCAGAATCGTTGTCAATAACACTCTTGATATAAACAAGGAGTTCAACAAGAACAATTTTATTCAGGGTGTGATAGGACAAAGTTATGAGTATTCTGAATTATACTCCAGCACAATATACGGCAGCGGATTTTTCAGCGATGATCTTGTCGGTGTCGGAATGGCGGAGACCACAAGGGTGTCTGCAGGTACCGGAAAAGTCAAATCAGCCCTTCTGTCAGCTTTCACAAGGTTGAATTATCAGGCAATGCAACGATATATGTTTGGTGTTTCATATCGTATTGACGGTTCATCAAGGTATAACAGAGCGCACAGATTCATTCATATTCCTTCGGTTTCTCTGGCATGGAGGCTTTCTGAAGAACCGTTTATTAAAAACAACTGGAAATGGGTGGATGATCTCAAACTTCGCGGTTCTGTCGGATGGTCAAGCAAGGATGCCAACAACACATATTATGGTGCCCAGGCCACATACAGCCTCGCTTCATATTATTATGGATCATATCAGTACCTGGCGATGACTCAGCCCGGCAATGAGAATCTTGCATGGGAAAAGACGATCACTTACGACCTCGGTCTGGATATGTCATTCATTGACGGAAGAATCAAAGGCACAATTGATTATTATTACAAGCGCACTACGGATATGCTCTTTTCTTCAGACCTGCCTGCTTATACAGGTTATTCTAAAGAAGATCAGAATATTGCGGATATGCAGAACCAGGGGCTTGAGGTTCAGATCTATACATATAATATTGTAAAAAAGGATTTCTCATGGATGACCATTCTTAATTTCTCTACCAATTCAAACAAGATATTGAAACTTGACTTTGAAGGAAATCAGCTTGATCAGGCCAATAGCAGTTATAAGTATTATGCAGTTGGACACCCTATCGCCCAATGGTATCTCCATACATGGAAAGGTGTTGATCCTGAAACAGGAGATCCATTATGGATCCTTGCTGACGGTACAATTACCACTACCCCTCCGGCTTCCAATTATGATACATCTTCCGCGAATAAAAAGGTATACGGTACTGCACAGCCTCTTTTCTACGGAAGTCTATCTAATGCCTTGACCTACAAGAATTGGGAGCTAAGCGCAATGTTCACCTTCTCTTATGGAGGAAAAATGATAAACAGCACTCGTGCGATGATGTTGACCTATTCGACCGATAAAGCGTATAATCTGTCAACCGAAATTCTTGATTTCTGGCAAATACAGGGTCAGGTAACAGATATTCCCAAGTTGAGGAACAAGTCTATCATAAACAACAGCGATTATACTACCGCTATCACGACTTCCCGTTTTATTGAAGATTCATCCTATTTAAAGTTGAAGACTCTTACATTGACATACAGATTGCCAAAGCAGTTGCTTAGGAAAATAGGAATTAATTCTACGATAAAACTTTCTGTAACCGGAACAAATCTGTTTACAGTATCTCCATATTCAGGGCTTGATCCTGAAGTCAGTGCATTCGGATCATCAGCTCTTTCTGCTGGATATGATTACCTTACAATGCCTCAGTCAAGAAGTTTCCAGTTCGGGGTAAAAGTTGAATTATAGGAGGATAAGGCAATGAAAAAAACAATAATAATACTTTTATCAATTCTTGCTCTCAGCAGTTGTAATCTTGATTATGCTCCTGAGAATACAATGGTGGATGAGATAGTCTATAAGGCTGAAAACACTGCAGAAGCTGCCCTTATGGGTGCATACGAGTCTTTCAACAATTTCATAGGCGGTCAGAACAGAACTGTTGGCAGTGTCGTTTATATTACGGCATATCCTTTTCTGTATGCTGATGTAGGGACGAATACCCTGACAAGTCGTAACTATGACACATATATCTCAATGGAGACATCTGAATACTCAACCGATATGCACGATGGTTTTATTTTGGAAACCTATCGCAGAGGCTACAATGCCATTGATTATGCAAATGCCGTAATCAGAGGTGTCACAGACTTTGGAAAATATAATGAAGCAACTATGGCACAACATATTGCAGAAGCAAAATTCATCAGGTCATATTGTTATCTGACACTTCTTGAGATGTATGGTGACGGGGCTTTGACCGGAGAAGAAAATGGACTCGGACTTGTTTTGCGTACAGAGCCTTATTCAGGCTACAATCCTAATGAGATTCAGGCACGTGAAACTGTAGGGACAATATATGACCAGATTATCAAAGACTTGACGGAAGCTATAGTAGATCTTCCTTCATCTGAATATTCGGCAGGAAGCAGAATAAGGGCTACTCAAGGTGTTTGCAAGGCATTATTGTCAAGGGTATATCTCTATCGCGGTTCTTATACGAATAATGCTGAATATCTAAATCTTGCAGCAAGTTATGCGCTTGAGGTAATAAATGGCGGCGGGTTTGTTTTCTCAAATTCAGCGACAGATCACAGAGACAATATTTTCCCAAATAATATGGTCGAGAATGAAGTCTATCCTGATCCTAAAAATTACAGCAATGAGATTATTTTCTTCCAGCCGAGTAGATTTTCTACAGCCGATTACGCCTGTGGATTGCATTTCTATTTTACCAAAAGTTACTACTTTGTTCCGGAATCATTTATCAACTCATACCTTAAGGGAGATTATAGAGGATATGTCGATGGGAGTTCAAGTTGTCTGATAGGACAGGGTAGCACGTCTAATTACAGCAGTGATTTTACAACATTAAAGTATGATAATTCTGAAGGATACAGTGATGTGATTTACTTACGTCTTTCTGAGGTTAAGCTTACTTATGCAGAGGCTATTGCAAGGGCTACAAGGGCTATTTCAAGTGAGGCTCTAAAACAGCTTAATGATATACGGTGCAAGCCTTTTGATGACGAGGATCGTCCTGCGGTGCTTACTGCCGGAAGTTTTTCTTCTGTTGACAGTTTCATTAATGAGGTTTTGACGGAGAGGAGCAGGGAGTTGGCTTACGAGGGGCAATCAAGATGGGATTTGATTCGTACAGGCAGGGGTCTGAAGAATTCTTCTATTCCTAATAATCGCAAGATGTTGCCGATTCCTCAATATGAAGTGAATATTTCAAATGGTGTAATCAAACAGAATACCGGATACGCCCAATAGAATAGCATTTCATTAATATTTTGTCAATAAGGAGGATAACATTTGCTGTCCTCCTTATTTGTTTTGCCTGTTTCATGACGGCACACACATGGAGCGTTCTCTGTGATACATTCGTACACTTCCATTACCCAGCCTTGCTGCGACGGCCACACACATGAGCCGTTCTCTGTAATACCCTAATTAGTAGCTACTTATACATATTTTAAGCGACGATTTTACGACTAAAATATTAGGATATTGCTGGTAATTAATGGTTTGGAGAAAACGGTGTTCATTTCTTGAAGTCAGATTCAAAGGTACATTATCAGAATTCTTCGTTTTTAAGGAGCATTAATCTAAGGCATCAAAAAATTTCGACCTGGCCGCGCGAGGTACGAGGGGTGTGAGGGTGGTGATAATGCAAGGTGTGACCATCAACACTCTTATAATAAGTAATTTAACTAATCAATGACCCCGCGGAATCAACCGGTCATCAGTATAGTATCGCAGTAGTTATCAATGACTTAACGATCACACCCACCAAAACCACGATCACCTTCGCGGTTACCACCACAGTCACCTTCACTGTCACCTTCACTGTCACCTTCACGATCACAACCACTGCCTCTTCCACTGCACGCCGCCTGCCACAGGTCTGAAAACGCCCTCCCACCTGCGGCGGGTCACTCCCCTTTTCGTGGGTCAATACACAAAGTTTTTCAGACCTGTGGCAGGCGGCAGGTGGCAGACTATATTATAACCATTGTTTTGAGAATAATCCTCAATAATTCAGTTTTGATAAATAAAAATGGGAGAATCCTGATTAAACTTTTTTCTTTTGTTGATCTCTTTTTATTTGTATTATTATAAAATTGCAATATCTTTGTGATATCAAAATAATATCACATAATACTACGATAATGAACAATCAGATCAACACAAACACCACTTCAAATCAGAATGGTGCAAACTCCACAAAAGGTGAGCGATTTATCAATCCATCAAGCGGCTGGCTCGCGCTGTTTATATTATTTATTTTATTTGCCGTCGGAATAGCTGTTCCGGCTGTAAT
>CAZPLM010000019.1:0-11875 GCA_964587275.1 uncultured Muribaculaceae bacterium
TCAAAATCACCGGATCATCAAATGAAGGGTTCACCATTATTGACTCACTTGCAATAAGCTCAGGATTCGGGTACTATTCTCTTTCAAGCATTTTCCTTATGGAAGCAAGAGGTGCAGTCATTGCCACGATAGCATTAGCTGCCAATATTATGAGGGAATTGATAACACTCCTGTGCGCACCACTGATAAGAAAATGGTTCGGCCCTCTGGCTTTGATTTCTTCGGGGGGAGCAACATCCATGGATACCACGCTCAGTGTCATTGAACAGTATTCCGGAAAAAAGATGGTACCGCTTTCAATCTACCATGGAGTTGTGATGGATTTTTCCGTTCCATTCTTTTTGACATTGTTTATCGCCTTATATTAAATTTGGAAGAAATAATTAACTTTGCACTAATAAATCCACTTCTAAAATGCAATTTCTCGATAGAAAAAAATCCATAGTCAGTCTTGCTAATGGCCTTGAATTTCAAGGCTATTCGTTTGGTTACCAGTCACAGGTCGATGGAGAAGTAGTCTTCTCCACTGCTATGGTGGGATATCCGGAATCACTGACTGACCCGTCATATTCGGGCCAGATCCTTTGTGTCACCTATCCTCTAATTGGTAACTACGGTGTGCCTGAAGAAAAGGTGATTAACAACATTTCAGGAAATTTCGAATCGGAAAAAATTCATATCAGAGGATTGATTATTTCCGATTATTCATTTAATTACAGTCACTGGAGTGCAGTCAAGAGCCTTGATGAATGGTTAAAGGAGAATAAGATCCCAGGGATATATGGAGTTGATACGAGAGAGCTGACAAAAATGCTGAGAGATTCAGGTTCGATGCTCGGACAGATAATTCCGGATGGATTTGAATCAAATAAGAATATCAAAGACCCGAATGAAGAGAATCAAGTCGAAATCGTAAGTTGCAGGGATATAATAAAGTACGGCTCTGGTAGCAAAAAAATCATTCTTGTGGATTGTGGAGTAAAACATAATATTTTACGTTGTTTTCTTAAAAGAGACGTACAGGTTATACGAGTACCGTGGAATTATAATTTCAATGACGGCTCACTTGGAAAATATGACGGACTCTTTGTTTCAAACGGTCCTGGCAATCCAGAATTCTGCGGAGTTACAGTTGACCACATAAAAGAGACAATGAATCTTGGTAAACCGATCTTCGGTATTTGTATGGGCAATCAGTTACTGGCAAGAGCCGGAGGGGCATCTACATTTAAACTTAAATACGGCCACAGGAGCATCAATCAGCCGGTCAGAATGGTTGGAACAAACAGATGCTTTATCACCTCCCAAAATCATGGCTACGCTGTAGACAACAATTCTCTCGGTAAAGATTGGGATCCGTTATTTATCAATATGAATGACGGGACAAACGAGGGAATAAGACATAAAAGCAAACCGTTCTTTTCATGTCAGTTTCACCCGGAAGCATCAAGCGGTCCTGTTGACACGGAGTTTTTATTTGACGAATTCATTAAGACACTATGATTGATAACAGTATAAAAAAAGTCCTTTTATTAGGTTCCGGCGCATTGAAAATCGGTGAAGCCGGCGAATTTGACTATTCAGGCTCTCAGGCTCTCAAGGCTATGCGTGAAGAGGGTATAAAGACCGTTCTTATCAATCCGAACATTGCAACAGTCCAGACTTCCGAAGGTGTCGCAGACAAAATCTATTTTCTTCCCGTAACACCATATTTTGTTGAGAAAGTAATAAAAAAAGAGAAGCCCCAAGGTATATTACTCTCATTCGGAGGACAGACTGCGTTGAATTGCGGTGTCCAACTCTTCAAAAGCGGTATTTTGGAAGAAAACGGCGTGAGGGTGCTCGGAACTCCGGTTCAGGCAATCATAGATACTGAAGACCGCGACCTGTTCATAAAAAAACTTGATGAAATTGATGTAAGAACAATTCGCAGCCATGCTGTTGAAAATATAGAAGATGCACGCAAGGCAGCAAAAGAACTCGGTTATCCTGTCATTCTCCGTGCCGCCTATGCACTTGGCGGACTTGGAAGCGGATTCTGTGATAACGAAGATGAACTTAATGTTCTTGCTGCAAAGTCTTTTTCATACTCGTCTCAAGTCCTTGTCGAAAAATCGCTACGAGGTTGGAAAGAGATTGAATATGAGGTGGTAAGGGATAGGTATAACAATTGTGTTACGGTGTGCAATATGGAAAATTTCGATCCTCTGGGCATACATACCGGAGAGAGTATAGTAGTCGCACCGTGCCAGACACTCAACAATTATGACATCAATCTTCTGCGAGAACTTTCTATAAGAATCGTGCGCCACATAGGTATAATTGGAGAATGCAATGTTCAGTTCGCATACGATCCGGAATCAGACGATTATCGTGTCATTGAGGTAAATGCAAGACTTTCACGATCATCTGCACTTGCATCAAAAGCCACTGGCTATCCCCTCGCCTTTGTTGCCGCCAAACTTGGACTCGGCTACGGTCTTTTTGAATTGAAAAATTCCGTCACAAAGACTACCCCCGCATTTTTTGAGCCTGCTCTCGATTATGTCGTCTGCAAAATACCACGCTGGGATCTTTCAAAATTCCATGGCGTATCAAGAGTAATCGGAAGCAGTATGAAAAGCGTCGGTGAAGTGATGGCAATAGGCAGAAACTTTGAAGAGGCGATACAGAAAGGATTGAGAATGATCGGACAGGGAGCTCACGGCTTTGTCGCAAACAAGGAAATCAATGTCCCTGATATCGACAAGGCACTCCGAGAGCCTACAGATAATCGAATTTTCGTCATATCAAAAGCTTTTCAGAAGGGATATACGATTGATCAGATTCACGATCTTACAAAGATTGACAAATGGTTTCTAAATAAACTCTACAACATCTATATTGTAGCTTTGGAATTAAAAAAATACGATGGACTTGAGATACTTCCTTTTGATCTTCTAAAACTTTCAAAGCAACTTGGCTTTTCCGACTTCCAGATTGGAAGGCTTGTCTTTAAAGATAAACTTGATACTGACACTCAGGTAGAAATGACACGCAAATACCGCAAGAAACTTGGTATTATTCCTGTCGTCAAACAGATAGATACACTTGCCGCAGAGTTTCCTGCTCAAACCAACTACCTTTACCTTACATATAATGGAGACAGAAGTGATGTTGAATATAAAGGAGACCGCAGATCTATAATAGTCCTCGGTTCAGGTGCTTATCGTATAGGAAGTTCGGTAGAATTTGACTGGTGCAGCGTAAATGCATTACAGACAATAAGAAAAGAGGGCTGGCGTGGCGTAATGATTAATTACAATCCGGAGACAGTCTCCACCGATTACGACATGTGCGACAGGCTTTACTTTGATGAGCTTACATACGAGAGAGTTATGGATATTTACGAACTCGAGAAGCCATACGGAGTAATAGTATCGGTAGGCGGCCAGATTCCAAACAATCTTGCACTCAGGATGAAAAACAGTGGTGTCAATATTCTCGGAACAAGTGCTGAAAGCATTGACAATGCCGAAGATCGACACAAATTCTCGTCAATGCTTGATAAACTTGGCGTTGACCAGCCTAAATGGATGGAACTCACCACGATGGAAGATGTATTCAAATTTGTGGATGAAGTTGGATTCCCCGTCCTTGTACGCCCTTCATACGTTCTTTCAGGAGCTGCCATGAATGTCTGCTCCAATTACGATGAACTCAAGGAATTTCTTAAACTTGCGGCTGATGTTTCCCAAAAGCATCCGGTAGTTGTAAGCCAGTTTATACAACATGCAAAAGAGATAGAGTTTGATGCAGTATCCAACAAAGGAGAAGTAATCGCATACGCAATTTCAGAACATATCGAATTTGCCGGTGTCCACTCCGGTGACGCGACAATTCAATTTCCTCCACAGAAGTTGTATGTTGAAACTGTACGCAGAATCAAGAAAATTGCCAGAAAAATTGCATTTGCACTGAACATTTCCGGTCCGTTCAATATTCAATTCCTTGCAAAAGAAAACGACATTAAAGTCATAGAGTGCAACCTAAGGGCTTCAAGAAGTTTTCCGTTTGTCTCAAAAGTACTAAAGATTAATCTAATTGAACTTGCCACAAAAGTAATGACGGGTCAAGAAGTTGCGGCACCTTTAAAAAGCGCATTCGACCTCGATTACGTAGGAATAAAGGCATCTCAATTCTCATTCTCCCGTTTACAAAAAGCCGATCCGGTCCTTGGCGTAGATATGTCATCCACAGGAGAGGTCGGATGCATAGGTGACGATACAAACGAGGCTATTCTGAAATCCATGCTTTCGGTAGGATATAAGATTCCTAAAAAAACAATTCTTCTATCTTCCGGAGACGGTCAACAGAAGGCTGAAATGCTAAATGCCTCAAAGTTGCTCATTAATAAGGGATATACAATTTACGCAACTGGCGGCACATATAATTTCTGTGTTGAAAATAATATTCCGGCGACAAAAGTCCTCTGGCCTTCAGAGACAGGCAGTGAGCCAAGCGCATTGCAAATGATACAGGACAAGAAAATAGACCTGGTAATTAACATTCCTAAAAACTTGACACAAACAGAGTTGGAGAATGGGTACAAGATCCGCAGAACTGCTGTTGACTTCAACATCCCTCTTATTACCAACACAAGACTTGCCGCTGCATTCATCATTGCTTTCTGCAATATGCCTTTAGACGACATACAGATAAAAAGCTGGGACGAGTATTAACGGATGAACATACTCTTTTTTATACTAAGCATTGTACTTGTCATTGCCGGCGCTGAATTTTTGGTAGACGGAGCATCGGGCATTGCAAAAAAATATGGTATGTCCGAATTCCTGATTGGAGTTACCATTGTCGGCATAGGAACATCCACCCCGGAAATGGTGGTGAGTTTTATAGCTGCCATACAGGGGAATGCAGATATAACAGTAGGAAATATTGTAGGATCAAATCTGTTTAATACATTTTTTATCCTCGGCATTACCGCACTGATTGCGCCGATTTCATTTACAAAGCATAATATAAAAAGGGACATTCCGTTCGGTGCATACGCTTCAATATTGCTGCTTATTCTCTCTCTTGATGGAAGTCCGAATACAATAGGCAGAATAGACGGTATAATCCTGATTTGCTGTTTTATCCTTTTTATGTCCTACTCTTTCCTTAAAGATAAAAGCAATAAGGAAGCTGAGAAAATAGAAAACGGGGAAACAGACTGCAGGCAAAAGAGCCTGGTAATCTTGCTTGTAATGGTTATCGGGGGGCTTGCCGGCCTTGTTTACGGTGGAAAAATGTTTGTAGATTCTTCAACTGCCATTGCAAGAAAATTAGGGGTTTCAGATGCTGTTATCGCCATAACTCTTATGGCCGGCGGAACATCATTACCTGAACTTGTATCCTGTATTATTGCAGCAGTCAAAAAGAAAGGTCAGCTTGCTTTGGGAAATGTCCTGGGGTCGAATATCTCTAACATTCTTCTAATCATCGGCGGCAGTGCTATCATTACACCATTAAAGATGAGTGAGGTTACATTCCTGAGCATATTCGTCGTGGTAATTTCTTCAATACTTCTTTTTCTTACAGCATTCACCTTTAAGAAAAAATATGTAGACCGCTGGGAGGGGGCAATTTTTATTGTACTCTACATCAGTTATATAATATCAATACTATAACTACTCTTCAATTTTTTGCTGTTCTTCTTCCTCCTCAAGTTCATCAGACTCGACATTTCTAAGTTTCTGCTGAATCTTGCGGGTACGGACACCTTGAAGTTGATCAATAGTATCAAGACCGCCCTGAATATTCTTTTTTGCCTTGACAAGCAGGTCACCGAATGTATCAAACTCTTTTTTCACACTCGCCAAAACACTCCAGACCTCACTGCTACGTTTTTGTATCGCAAGAGTTTTAAAACCCATCTGAAGACTGTTTAGCAATGCGGCAAGAGTTGTCGGACCTGTTAGTATTACTTTGTAATTGCTCTGAATATCCTGAATCAGTGATGCTGATCTGACAGCCTCACCGTAAATACCTTCAAAAGGAAGAAACATAATTGCGAAATCTGTAGTATATGGAGGAGAAATATACTTATCTCGGATATCTGCGGCCATTTTTTTAAACTCACGATATAAGGCATTTCTTTCGCTCTCAATTGCAGCCATATCAGATGTATCATAAGCCTGCTGCAACTTTTCGTATGTTTCACGCGGAAACTTTGCATCAATTGGCAACCAGATGGATGAATGATCTTCATCTCTTCCGGGCAACTTTACTGCAAACTCCACGACCTTACTTGATCGGGGATTAGGATGTACATTAGCTTCATACTGACCGGGGGCGAGAATCTGTTCAAGAAGCATAGAAAGCTGGACTTCACCCAATCCCCCACGCATTTTCACATTGCTCAGGACTTTTTTCAAACCGCCGACATCCTGCGCAAGATTCTGCATTTCGCCAAGGCCTCTCTGCACTTCAATAAGCTGTTTACCGACAGTTTCAAAACTTTTCCCAAGCCTGTCTGAAAGAGTCTTTTCAAGCTTCTCATCAACTGTTGCTCTTATTGTTTCAAGCTTTTCTCCCGTTTTCCTGTTCAATTCAGACTGATTTTTCTCAATAATATCAAGTCTCTCCTTCACAATTTCACGAAGCAATTTTCCGGTCTCATTGTTTGAGGCGGTAAAGTCTGTAAACTTATGGCTTATATCATTCTTGAAAATAAGAATAAATGCAAGCATCAATATTGTCAGTACAATAACTATGATCAAAAGTATCGTTTCCATACTCCAAATATACACATTTAAACTTTTTTTTACTACATTTGGGAAACCAATTTATATTCTAAAATGGGAAAATTGTACGATCGGCTGGCAAAAGACATACGCATCAAAGAGGGAGTTAAAGCGTGTATCAATTGCGGCACCTGCGTAGCAATCTGTCCTGCAGCCGAGTTTTATAAATACAACCCCAAAACCATCGTAAATATCGTTCAGACGCACGATGACAAACAGATTGAAGAGCTTCTAAAGGGCGAAACGATCTGGTATTGCGGTGAATGTATGTCATGTGTCACACGATGTCCGAGAAAAAATGCCCCCGGTCTTGTTATTATGGCATTGAGGTCATTATCAATTGAAATGGGCTACTTTGTCGAAAGCGAAAAGGGCAGACAGCAACTGCCTCTCACAAGAGAGATGTGCAGCAATATTCTTAATTTCGGCTACTGTGTCTATCCACGCACATATTACCCTAAAGACCATCCTGAAAACGGTCCTATAGGAGTATGGCTCACTGAAAATCTGGAAGATGTCCACAAGCGGCTCGGATCCAATTTTGAGGGTAGCGGGCCAGGTGTTCTGAGGAAGATTCCTAAAGAATCGCTTGATGAACTTAAAGCAATATTTGACGTAACTGGGGCTACTGAAAGAATCAACAAAGTTGAAGAACTCTCCAGAAAAAAAGCCGCCGAAATGGGAATGGACTATGACGAATATTATGAAAAAGTCTTTTCAATAACCGGCACACAACATCTAAATAAATAATAATCACCATGTTATACCAAGGCAAGCGCAAGATTTGGTCAGAATATCAGAAAGAGATCCCTGATGACCATTGGTTTTATGTCAGAAGTTGTATAAGACAGAGCTTCTTCCCCGCATCAGAAACTACATTTTTAGATGTTGTAAGAAACAAGTTGGGAAAAGATTTTTTTGAAACACCACACCATACCACCTGCGGAGGCATCGCATATCACGCAGAAGCTATTCCACAGGAGACAGTGATGACAATTATAGCACGTCAGTTCGCACTTATGACTGAAGCAGGCTATGAGAATTACGGATGTTCATGTATTACCTCATTCGGACTTTATACGGAAGTTCTTGAGGACTGGAAAGAATTTCCAGAAGTACTTGCCAAAATCAGAGAAAATCTGTGGAAAGCTTGTCACAGAGAGTTTGAAGTTCCAAAACATCTTGCTCACGCAAGCGATATCGTTTACAAATTCCGTAATGAAATTGCAGAACAGGCAAAATTTAGGCTGGTAAACAAAAAAACAGGCGAACCTCTTAAGGTTGTGGAACATATTGGCTGCCATTACTCGAAAATGTTCCCTTCAAAAGGAGTTGGTGGAGCTGAATACCCTTATGTTCTTGCCGGAATGATAGAATCCTGGGGAGGACAGATTGTCGATTATCCAGAGAGGAGACACTGCTGCGGATTCGGTTTCAGACAATATCTTGTCAAAGCGAATAGAGGATATTGTCTCTCAAACACATACAAAAAATTTGAATCAATGGAACCGTACCATCCGGATATGATAATAACTAACTGTCCGGGGTGTCCGTTCTTTATGGACAGATGGCAGTACGTGATTGCAGAGCAGACAGGAAAGACCTACGGTGAGAATGGGTACGGGATTCCGGTCTTTACATACGAAGAGGTTGCAGGACTTGTACTTGGCTATGATCCTTGGGACCTCGGTCTTCAGATACATCAGGTGGCAGTTGAGCCGCTCCTCGATAAAATCGGTATTCCTTACGATCCTAAGGCAAAATACCTCGGGCCGGACAGGAAATTACTAAAAATGCCTGATTTTCCAATGAATATAAAGTGTTGCTGATATGAGTAAAAATATCGTTATCGTAGGCGGAGGTCCAAGTGGAATCGAAGCTGCGCGCCAAATAAGAAATTTTGGCTATACCCCTATCCTTCTTGAAAAAGAGGAGAAGCTCGGAGGACATCTTGCCAAATGGGACAGACTCTTTCCTGAAGGCGTCTATGCAAAGGATGTTCTTGAGAAACTGACTTCCGATATGGAAGGAATCAAATGGTTCACAGGAATAGAGATTATTTCTATCAACAAACTGAAAGACTCCTATGTAGTCAAGATTTCGAATGGAATCTCCATTCAGGCTCAGGCTCTTTTGCTTACCACCGGGTTCAGGCTGTTTCCTGCAGAAAAAAAGGAAGAGTATGGCTACGGTATTTATAATCATGTCATAACAAATGCAGACCTTGAAAATTATTTTCAGACAAGAAATGACAACCGTATAAATGATCCCAAGGTAATCGGATTTGTCCATTGCGTAGGATCAAGAGACGAAAAATGCGGAAATCGCCAATGCTCTAAAGTATGCTGCGCCACAGCGACAAAACAGGCTTCCGAGATGCGTCAACTTTTTCCGGATGCAACAATATATTGTTTCTATATGGACCTGAGAATGTTCGGCAGAAAATACGAGGACATGTATCTTGATGCTCAGGAAAAATATGGCGTTCGTTTCGTAAGGGGCAGAGTTTCAGAAGTATCAGAAGATCAGAATGGGAAATTGATAGTAAAGGCCGAGGATACACTTTTCGGTAAACCTTTAAAAATAAGCATGGATCTGCTTGTCCTCATGTCGGGAATAATCCCGTCCGAGACAAGCGAGGAAATTGCAAAAATGGTTAAGATCCCTCTCGGAGAGGATGGATTCTTTATTCCAAAGGATACTGTCCTTGAGCCGTGTCTCTCCACAAAGCCGGGATTGTTTTTTGCCGGCGCCTGTACGGGGCCCAAAACAATTCCTGAATCATTGAGTGAAGCAAGAGCTGCCGCAATGCAGATTCATGAATATTTAAGCCATGTACAATGATTGATTTTGGATTCACACTGACGCAAAGCTCTACAATAGTCATCGATGAACTCGACGACTCACTGTTCAAAGAGTTGCACGAGATGGAGCCGGATGTCTACAAATGTATGGCCTGTGGCTCCTGTGCAGCAAGTTGCACCGCAGGTCAGTTCACTGAACTGAATCTGAGAAAAATTATTCTCAGCCTTCAAAGAGGCCGAAAATACGAAATGGCGAACCAGTTGAATTCCTGTATGCTCTGTGGAAAATGCAATATTGTATGTCCGAGAGGAATCAACACAAGACATCTGATATTAAGTATTTGTAAAATATATAATCCTGAACGGCCATGATGAGAGAGAGATTTTTATCAGGATACGATCCTTTTGTGTTGCCGTTTATGATTGGAATGGCATTCGTCCTTATATACTGCATAGCAGGTATCATCCGAATTATTCTTCAACTGACTAACAATGAAAGAAAAAAGTTCTTTATATCGCTTGTCACGCCAAGAACTTTATGGAAAAACATTAAGGATATAATATGCGACTGTCTTCTCCATGTAAAGATTTGGAAAAGAAAGCCACTCCTCGGATATATGCACTCAAGCATCGCCTTCGGATGGTTCATGCTGATTTTAATAGGCCATATTGAAACATGGATCTATATTCCTCAGCGTTCCGGCCTTTTCTATTACCCTGTTTTCTTCAGATACTTTATGGAAGTTGAGAATTATACCCTTAGAGGGGGATTTTTCTTTTTCCTGATGGATTTTTTCCTTCTGGTCGTACTTAGCGGTATTGCTCTTGCAATCTTCAAAAGGTTCAGGTCAGTTGTTCTGGGGATGAGAAGGACTACAAGACTGACTGTACTTGACCATATCGGCCTTTACAGTTTGTGGTCAATATTCCCATTACGCCTTTTAGCTGAAGGATTTACAGCTGGAGTCAGCGGCGGAAGTTTTCTTACTGTCCCGCTCAACTGGCTGTTTGCCAATTTTTTCAGTAAACCGGAAAATTTCACCTCTATCTGGTGGGCTTATTCAATAGCATTATGCGTTTTCCTCTGTGTTCTACCTTTTACAAGGTATATGCATATTCCGGCAGAAATTCTTCTTATTCCATTGAGAAATGCCGGGATAAAAGTTCGCAAGCCGAGAAAAGGGATCTCACTTGCACAAATCTACTCCTGTTCAAGCTGCGGTCTCTGCCTCGATGCCTGTCCTATGGGAGTCCAGAAAAAGAATCTTAAAGACACTACTGTTTATCTTACAAGACAACTTAAACGCAACCATCTTGAAAGATGCAAGGAGATATCGGAGAAATGTCTCATGTGCGGCAAATGCCAGGCTATCTGTCCGGTTGGAGTCTCTGCTACAGAATTGAGAGAATCATTCAGGGCCGATATCAAATACAATATCAATCAGGATTACAGCTATCTTGACAAATACTGCAATGAAATTGCTAAAGAATGTCCTGAAGAGAAAAGTCCGAATATTGTTCAGAAAGATTTTTCAAAACGGAGAGTGCTCTATTATGCAGGATGTATGACCTCGCTTACTCCTGTGGTCTCGAAATCCATTAAAAAATTGTTGGACAAAGCGGTCATAGATTATTCACTTATGGACGAAAATGGAGGAATATGCTGCGGGAGACCGCTGATGCTTGCCGGAAGACACGAAGAGGCCGATTCGCTCATAAGGAAAAACACAAAGATAATAGAGGACTCCGGTGCTGATATCCTTCTTGTTTCCTGCGCTATTTGTTATAGGGTATTCAAACAGGAATATCATTTGAAAGGGATTGAAGTAATGCATTATACAGAATATTTTGACAAACTTGCAAGCTGTGCCAGAATTGAGTTTAAAGAGAGCGGTTTGAAATATGCCTACCACGATCCTTGCGATCTTGGACGAGGATGCAACATTTACGAAGAACCGAGACATGCCCTTGCAAATGTCGCAACTGTAGTACCTGCAGAAAAAGAGAGAAAAGAGAGCATTTGCTGCGGCGGTTCAATAGGCAGCCTCACACTTACATATAATGACCGCAATCATATTTCCGAAAAATCAGTACAAAATTTGATGTACTCCTCACCTGATAAGATAATAACAGCTTGTCCTCTATGCATGAGAACATTAGCAAAATATTCACCTGTCGAAGTATTGGATTTTGCCCAAGCACTGGCAGATAATCTGAAATAAACTTAAAACACATGATGAAACCTGACAACATTAAACCGACAAATTACAAACTCCAAAATGTTTC
>CAZPLM010000019.1:11885-15715 GCA_964587275.1 uncultured Muribaculaceae bacterium
GATGAAGGCTGGTCAATAAGCGATCCTGAAGCAACAAAGCCCTCTCTTATAAGAGCAATATATGAGAAAAAACAGATTGAATTCAAATCTTCGGATTACGGCATTTATAAATATTCAGACTGGCTTCCGGTAAAAAGGATGTTGAAAGGATCCTCACCCACAATAACATACAAAAGCAAAGGGCTCGCCAAAGAGTTGGGTCTTGAAAATCTGTATATAGCATTTTCCGGATACCGACCTGAGATCGGCGCTACAATGAAGACCTGCTCGTTCAAGGAAACTGAGGCATACTCTGTGTGCGCAAGACTCTCCGTGGATTCAGGCAAAGTACTTGTCGTCTCATCTGCAGGAAACACAGCTCGAGCATTTGCTCAGGTATGCTCAGACAATGATATTCCTCTTCTTCTTACCGTACCATACGAAAACATTGATGCGCTTTGGTTCAAAGAGCCACTGAAAGAGTGTGTAAAACTGATATGCACTCCATTCGGCAGCGACTATTTCGATGCTATCGCTCTTGGAGACAAAGCCTGCACTCTTTCAGACAAATTCCTGGCTGAAGGTGGTGCAAAAAATGTAGCCCGCAGAGATGGCATGGCGACTACGGTTCTTTCAGCTGCTGAAGCAATCGGGACAATCCCCGACTGTTATTTTCAGGCAATAGGAAGTGGAACAGGTACGATTGCTGCATGGGAATCCAATCTCAGACTTATTGAAGATGGACGTTTCGGAAAGACAAAGATGAAATTATTCCCTTCTCAGAATATTCCCTTTACACCGATGTATGATGCGTGGAAGGCGAAAAGCAGAGATCTGCTCCCGATGGATGACAGTCAGGCAAGGAAAAAAGCGCTCGAAATTGAAGCTAAAGTACTTTCCAACAGACGTCCTCCATACAGCATTGCAGGAGGAGTGTATGATGCACTTTTTGATTCGGACGGCGATATGGAAGTAGCCACTAATGACGATATAGACAGATACAAATCAATGTTTTACAGGTTAGAAGGCATTGACATCTATTCAGCGGCAGCTGTTGCAGTCTGCAGTTTGAAAAAGAGCGTGGATTCAGGAAGGATAGACAAAAAATCGATTGTTATGCTCAATATCACCGGCGGAGGTGAGATGCGTTTCAAAGAGGAAAATAAAGTTTCCATGCTCGAACCTTCACTTGTCATTGGAAGAGATGATGAAGCAAAACTCGATGAAATCCCGAAATTATTCGGTATATAATTATTTAAAATTTGACAGCCAGGACTTCTGCCACCGTAAAATTACTTCCTCCTACAAAAATAAGATCATCCTGTGAAGAGAGTTCTTCAGCCTTATCAAGAGCCTCTTGCACTGAGTGGGTCAATAATCCACTTATCCCGTACTGTGAAAGTTTTTGTGCGAGCTGTTCTGCCGGAAGAGCTCTTTCGGACCCTGCATTTGTGAAAATATAATGGATCCTGTCTGATGGTGCAGGCATAAAACCGGCAATGGCATCAGCATCCTTGTCTGCGACAATACCGAAAATTATGTAAATATTCCTGTATTTACTGCAATGGTTTTCAAGTTGATCGAAGACCCATTCAAGACCGTTTGCATTATGGCCGGTATCACATAGAATATCAGACTTGCCATTGACATTTTCGCGAAGATATTCCCAGCGGCCTCTAAGTCCGGTTGATTTAGCGACTTTTTTCAATCCATCAGTAACATCCTTCAGTTCGAAATTCTGAACAAGAATATTTAGAGCACAGAGCACCGTAGGTAGATTAAATTTCTGATATTCACCCTTTAAATCCAAATCATCAAGAGTAATTGTTGGATAATGCTTGAACAGGAAAGATTTATTATAATTGAACTTTTCAGCAAGATATAATGAAGTCTTGTGTCGTGAAGCAGCTGCCTGGAAAACAGGCAGTGTCTCAAGCAGAGTCTCACCGATGACTGCAGGAGCATCATCCTTAATAATTCCAGCCTTTTCTCCAGCAATCTCTTCAAGTGTATTACCCAAATATTGGCAATGTTCGAGTCCAATATTTGTAATTATACTTATCAGAGGTTGTATAATATTCGTAGAATCAAGCCTCCCGCCAAGCCCGGTTTCAATAATTGCTATATCTGTTGCCTGTTCTTTGAAGTATTGGAAAGCCATTCCTGTTGTAATTTCAAAAAAGGAAGGATTGTTTTTGTCAAAGAAAGGATGCCATTTTTGAAGAAAATCAAACACCCACGCTTTTTCGACCATTTCATATCCCTCTTTTGTGCATATTTTAATTCGCTCTCTGAAATCCACCAGATGAGGAGATGTGTAGAGTCCCACTTTCAGTCCCGATCCGGCAAGAGCAGCTGCAAGCATGTGAGATACAGAACCTTTTCCATTAGTACCTGCGATGTGCACACATGGGAAAGTCTCATGTGGATGGCCGAGGGCATTATCAAATAAAGTCATTGTCTCAATCCCGGCCTTATACGCTCTTCCCCCCACCTTCTGATAAGAAGGGAATCTATTGAAAAGCCATTCCAATTCTTCTTCGTAAGTCATTATAATATTTTTATCAAAAATGTCTGCAAATTTGGTAAATATTCCCTTACATAATTCAAATTATGGCTATTTTTGCCCTATAAAAAATAATACAATGGATTCCAAAAGTGCGATTCTATTCTTCAAAGGCAATAATGGTGAAATTATTGCCGTCAAAACAAATACTGAACAGGATATTAATAGTATTGGAGCTCTCGAATGGCTTTTCTCAAATGCGAAACAGATAAAGGCAGACTCATTGGACGGCATCTACGCCGGCCCTCGAAGAGAAATGATAACTCCATGGAGTACAACTGCGGTTGAGATTACTCAGAATATGAACATATCCGGAATAGAACGGATCGAAGAGTATTTCCCCGTTGCTGATAAAAATGCGCATCATGACAAGATGCTTCAGCGAATATATGAAGGACTTGACCAGAAGATATTCGATGTTGACAGGGAACCCGAAAAAGTAATATATATAACTGATTTTGAGAAATATAACTTAGAAGAAGGGCTTGCTCTGTCAAAAGAAGAGATAGATTACCTGAAGTCACTGGGCCATAAGTTGGGCAGACCTCTGACTGACTCCGAGGTATTCGGTTTTTCTCAGGTAAATTCCGAACACTGCCGTCATAAAATATTCAACGGTACATTCATCATTGACGGAAAGGAGATGGAATCATCTCTATTCAAACTTATTAAAAAGACAACGAAAGAGAATCCGAACAGAGTTGTATCAGCCTATAAAGATAACTGCGCATTTATTAAAGGACCTGAAATTGAAATGTTTCATCCTGCAAGCGGTTATAAACCTGACTTTTTTAAACTCAGCAAAGCCCAAACAGTTATTTCACTAAAGGCTGAAACACACAATTTTCCTACAACAGTAGAACCGTTCAACGGCGCAGCCACAGGTACTGGTGGAGAAATAAGAGACAGAATGGCGGGAGGAAAAGGCTCCTTCCCTATTGCCGGTACAGCTGCATATATGACTTCATACCCTCGCTTTGAAGAGGGAAAAAGAGCTTGGGAAAAGTTCAAAGAACGTAAGTGGCTTTATCAGTCTCCACAGGAAATATTGATTAAGGCTTCAAATGGAGCTTCAGATTTCGGCAACAAATTCGGCCAGCCTCTAATTTGCGGTTCACTTAATACATTTGAATACAGTGACGAACAGACAGTATATGGATATGATAAAGTGGTAATGCTGGCAGGAGGTATCGGCTATGCTAAAGAAAAAGATTCACTGAAAGACGCTCCGGGTAACAATGATGAGATAATACTTTTAGGCGGTGACAATTACCGTATCGGAATG
>CAZPLM010000020.1:0-350 GCA_964587275.1 uncultured Muribaculaceae bacterium
TTGACGAACTTCATCTTCAAATAATTGAAGAATATACCAAAGCCCTTGAGCATAGAGCTATGTTAAAAGTGAAAGCCGAGGCTGTAACCGTGGCTCAGGCTCAGTACAAAATGACTCAGATAGATTTCCTAAACGGCAAGGCTGATGCGCAGACATTGAGCCGTCAAAAAAATATTGAGAGCAATGCCGTCAGAGAGTATGAGGAATCGAGGTTCAACCTCCTTTCAGCAATTATGAAGCTTGAGGTGCTCACTCATACTCAAATCATTAATAGATAACAGACAATACTATGAATACATTTTCTTATTTGATCAAACTTCTGTATAGAAAAAGATACTGGTTGATCTTCT
>CAZPLM010000020.1:360-14294 GCA_964587275.1 uncultured Muribaculaceae bacterium
CTTCTCCCCGCTGGTGGCGGCTTTAATAGTTTATGGCTTTACGAAAAATCTGACAAAGAATTATCGAGTTGAGTCAACGATTTACACCGGAGTCGTATCGGGATATGATATTGAAACAGGTGATGGCAGTACTAATCAGGATTGGAACAAGATCAATAATGCAATGGATAACCTTGCAGAGATTATGGTGTCTCAAACCACATTAAAGAGAGTTTCCATGAGGCTGTTTGCCGAACATCTGATGTATGGTGATGTCAATAAAGACAATACCTACATTATGGCCTCTCACTATAAGGATCTTATAGCCCATACTCCCCCAGATGTACTAAATCTTGTGGACAGAAATTCAGAAGACAGTACGCTTGCTAATCTTTACAGATATGAAAAAGCAGTCAGAGGCAACCACGTTTACGGACTGTTTAATTACGAGCACAAGTATTACAGTTATAAGGCATTGAAGAATATTGTGGTAAAGCGTGTGGGTAACAGCGATATGATTTCTACCTCATATATTTCAGATGACCCCGGCGTTGCTTACAATACATTGAGAATACTGAACGAAGAGTTTGTAAATCAATACAAAGAGTTACGTTTTGGCGAAACCAACAATGTTATTGCATATTTTGAGGCTGAACTTGCAAGGGTCGGCGCAGAGTTGAGAGTTAATGAGGACTCCCTGACTCATTACAATATTTCAAAGGGTGTCATTAATTACGAGGAACAGACAAAACAGATTGCTGCTCTTAGCCGAGATTTTGAACTTACATACGAATCAATACTTCTCGATTATAACAGCGCCAAAGAACTTATTGATGCTCTTGAAACGCGTATTGACGATCAGGTTAAGAATCTTAAGACCAATGCAATGTTTATTCAAGATATGGATGATATCTCCAAGTTGAGTACTCAAATAGCGATTGCTGATATTTATCAAATTGATACATTGAGTAATACTGTTTCAACGGGTGATCTTCAAATGCAGTTGGAAAACAAAAAGAATGATCTGGTCGGGTTGACTGATGCTCTCGGCACGCAGTACTATTCCAAAGAGGGCATAGCGACAAGCACAATAGTAGAACAATGGCTCGATGCTTTGATCCGGTATGAACAGGCAAATGCAAAACTTGTTGTAATGAAACAGAGGAAAGGCGATCTGGATGCTCAATATGGCTATTATTCTCCAATAGGATCTACTTTGAAGAGGAAAGAGCGTGAAATCAATTTCTCTGAACAGACATATCTGTCAGTGCTGCACAGTTTGAACACTGCAAGACTTAAACAGAAAAATCTCCAGATGTCTTCCGCTACTCTTAAGGTCATCAATCCGCCGGAGTTCCCGATTGCATCGGAACCGACAAAGAGAAAGCTTATTGTGTCTATTGCATTCTTCGGTGTGCTGTTCTTCCTGCTTGGTGTTTATCTGATAGCAGATTTACTTGACAGAAAGCTTAGAAATAAGTTTAAAGTAGCAAAAATCACAGGGGCTGATGCTATTGGCGCAATTCCTGCTCCAGCAGGCTCATTCTATCATCCATACGATGGCAAACGCAAACAAATTGCTGCAAAATATCTTGCAAATGCGATGATGGATAGACTCGAAGATAAAAAGTCAAATGTTATCAATATTTTAAGTACTGACAACGGAGTTGGAAAGAGTTATGTTGCCGAATTGTTATCCAATTATTTTTATAACTCCGGACTTTCAGTAATATGCCTCTCATATCATAAAGACTTTGATGCAACACTCAGAGGGTTTATGTTTGGAGACAAGATATCCGATTTTCTCAATTCGAAAGAGTCGCTTGATGACAAGGATGTCATTATTGTCGAGTATCCACCAATAAGGGATTGTGTCATTCCAAAGCCTCTTCTTCAGAATGCTTCATACAATCTGATGATTGCAAGGGCCGACAGGATCTGGAGGGATTCTGATCAACTGCTTTTTGACAAACTTGTCAGGAATATCGGTAAAAATGCCGTTTCATTCTGTCTTAATATGGCAAAGCCTGAGGCTGTTGAGACATTTACAGGCCAGCTGCCTCCGACTACATGGTGGAGAAGGATTTCATATAAGGTTTACCAGCAAGGCTATACTCCGTATATGAAAGAAGAAGATGCGGAATAAGCCTCATATCTCTTTTGCCGTAACTTCAATAGTTGGTTCACTGCTCTGTATTGCGGCGGTGTGCTATACTACAATTCAATTCGGATGGATTGCAGGGATAGTAGCATCTCTCATGCCTTTGATACTCTTCTGGATTTTTTCTATCCTGAAGAATCCGAAAGCTGCAATGTATTCGATACTTATTCTCAGTTTCGTAATACCGTCAGTAGTGAAGTATTATTATGATTTCCCCGGTGGAGTCATTATGGATATAATGCTGATACTGACATTGTCTTCTCTGCTTATCTGCAACTGTACAAAATTCGTGGGATGGTACAGATCCATTAACGGGCTTACCGTCTGCGGGATAATATGGTTCGTGTATTGTTTGTTGGAGATGTTCAATACAAATATTCTTTCAATGGGTATCTGGTGGCGGTATATTCGTCCATATTCATTATACTCCCTCCTGATTGTAATATTCGTTCCGGCAATTTTCAACAGATTCAAGGATTTGAAAATTGTTTTGAATATCTGGGCGATATTGACCCTCGCTGCATTCGTAAAGGTCTTATTGCAGAAATTCTATGGTTTCTCTGATGCGGAACTGGAGTGGCTTTTTGCAAGAGGAGGTTATACGACACATATTATCTGGTCTGGAGTGAGGTATTTCTCATTTTTCAGCGATGCTGCAAATTTCGGGACCAATATGGCGCTTTCAATGACTACCTTTCTCATACTCGTTTTTTATACAAAAAAATGGTCAATGAAACTGTTCTATTTTATCGTTGCAGGATGTGCTCTTACAGGATTGCTGCTTTCGGGAACAAGAAGCGCGCTGATTGTCCCGATAGCCGGAATGGTGCTGTTCGTACTTTTGTCAAAGGATTGGCGAGTGTCCGTCATTGGGCTGGCGAGTATAGCTGTTGTGGTATTCTTTTTCAAGTTTACAATGATAGGGCAGGGATATTCAGTGATAAGGAGGGTGCGTTCCGCATTTACTCCGTCAAAGGACATGTCATATCTTGTAAGGAAAAAAAATCAGGCGATCCTGCGGACTTATATGGCTGATAAACCATTTGGTGTCGGGCTTGGATACGGAGGTGTTAAGGCAAAGGAGTATGCTCCGAATGCTTTTGCCTCACAGGTGCCGACTGATTCTGAATATGTGATGATATGGGTCGAGACGGGGGTCGTCGGACTTGCCATTTACCTGCTTATTTCATTATATATACTGTTTTACGGTGTCTGGATAGTGTTTTCCAAGTTGAAAACGCCTCGTGTGAGAGGTTATACTATGGCGCTTGTTTGCGGTGTTGCCGGTTTCATGATTAATTTGGCATATAATGAGGTATTGCAGTTCCCAAATAATATTCTGCTTTATATGATGCAGGGCTTTATCTTTATGGCGCCATATTATGATAAACAGGTCATGGCAAAACACATGCCGGTTAAGAATGATATCGATAATAACAATTAATTATAACGGGTTGTCTTTGACCCGTCAGATGATTGCCTCCGTTAAAGAGCATTCTTCATCTGAGTATGAGTTAATTGTGGTTGACAATGGCTCAACTGAGAATGAGGTGGATGTGCTGAAGTCAGAATTTCCCTGGATAAAGTGTATAAGAAGTGAGAAAAACCTCGGGTTTGCCGGGGCAAATAATCTCGGGATTGCTCAGGCTGAGGGCGAGTACATATTTCTTTTGAATAATGATACCGTTATTGAGGAGGATACATTTGGCTGTTTATGCGAGACTCTTGATGGAAATGACAGGATTGCAATTGTCTCTCCAAAGATTCGCTTCGCTTCAGGTAACCGCCTAATTCAGTTTGCCGGATATACTCCACTATCAAAAATTACTTTGAGAAACAGCCTTAAAGGATTCGGGAAGGAAGATGACGGTTCGTTTGACAAGGCCTCCTTTACCCCGTTTGCACATGGTGCTGCAATGATGATAAAGGCCGATATAATAAAAAAAGTTGGGTTGATGCCGGAAATTTATTTTCTTTATTATGAAGAGCTTGACTGGTCTGAAATGTTCGTAAGAGCGGGATATTTGATAGCATACGATCCGAGGTGCACTGTTTTTCATAAGGAAAGCGGAACGATTGGTGATAGCAGTTATACAAAAATTTACTATCTTTCACGAAACAGGCTTCTTTTCGGATGGCGTAACAGAGCATTTCCGACAAGACTTCTCGTTGTACTCTATCAGATTTGCATTGCAGCGCCCAAAAATGAGATTGTATATTGCGCTAAAGGGAAATGGAATCTTGCAAAGGCGGTATGTAGAGGGACTATGGATTTTTTTAAGATAAAAGAAAAATTTCAATGATAACAGTTGACTGGATAGTGTTCGCTTTGTTCGCAATTCCTACGGCTTATCTGCTCTTCTTCTCCATTTTTTCCAAAGTGAAAATTAAAAAAGAGACAGGCGGATATGAGCCTGTCAACAGGATTGCTGTTTTCATTCCGGCGTATAAAGAAGATGATATTATTGAGGATACTCTTGAATCTGCAATAGGACAGAATTATCCGAAAGATGAGTTTACCGTAGTTTTGATTGCAGACAAATTCAGACCTGAAACCATAAGCAGGCTTTCCATTCTGCCTGTAAGAATATTACCGGTGGATTTCGTCAAGAGCACAAAGGCTGGAGCTTTAAATTTCGCAGTGGCGGCCATGGGCAGTGAAAAGTTTGACATTGCAGTAGTTATTGATGCCGACAATATTATTTTGCCTGAGTTTCTTTCTGATATCAATAGAAAGTATAATGCCGGCTCAAGGGCAATACAGGCTCACAGGGTGGCTAAGAATATGAATACCCCTGTTGCTATCCTTGATGCAGCAAGTGAGGAGATCAACAATTCAATTTTCCGCAAAGGTCATGTTGCTGCAGGATTTCCATCTGCACTTATCGGTTCAGGGATGGCCTTTGACTATGCATGGTTTGCCGAGAATGTACACTTTCTCGAGACTGCAGGTGAGGATAAGGAGTTGGAGATTCTCCTGCTACAACAACGTATTTTTGTGGATTATCTGCCTGATACGGTAGTATATGATGAGAAGACAAAAAACAGCGGAGGATTCTATAATCAACGTCGCAGGTGGCTGGCTGCACAGCTTGGCTCTTTTTCAATCGCTTTACGCGGTTTTCCCAAGGCTGTCGCTTCAAAGAATTGGCCGTTTTGCGATAAGCTTTTCCAATGGATGATGCCACCGAGGGTGATTTTGCTTGGGCTTATTGCCATTATTGCCATTGTTGTCCTTTGCATTTCCCCTCTTCTTTCAATCAAGTGGTTTGCCTTGGCGGTATCACTAATATTATCTTTGTTTTTGGCGTTACCGGTAAAAATGCTGAATGGAAGCCTTATGAATGCATTAATCAGATTGCCGTGGATTTTCTGCCTTATGTTTGCTGATTATTTCAGGGTAAAGGGGGCGAGGAAATCCTTTATTCATACTGATCACAGTCATTAATAACTTAATGTTATGAGGATTGCAATAGAAGCGCAGAGGATTTTCAGGACGAATAAACATGGGATGGATTTTGTCGCCCTTGAAACAATCCGAAGTCTGCAAAAGTTAGATAGGGAGAATGAGTATTTTATTCTTGTTGCTCCCGGTGAAGATGTTTGTCTTCAGGAAAGTCCCAATTTCCATATTGTCATAATCAAAGGAGGTATTTATCCGGTTTGGGAGCAGATAGCCCTGCCAAAAGCTGTCAGGCGCATAAATCCTGATTTGCTCCATTGTACGAGCAATACTGCCCCTGTTTTTTGTAAGACCCCCATTGTTCTTACCCTGCATGATATTATTTTTCTGGAGAAAAAAAATGTTGCAAACAAATCTATCTATCAGAATCTTGGACGCATTTACCGCAGATTTGTGGTTCCGCTGGTGCTGAAAAAATGCAGGATGGTCATTACTGTTTCAGAATACGAGAAGAAACGGATATCGGATGTTATTCATATTTCTTCAGAAAAGTTAACAGCGATCTATAATGGATATAATACTCATTTCTGCCATTATGAAGAGAGTTATGTTGTTACTTCAAAATATTTAAAAGACACTCAGTACCTCTTTTTCCTGGGTAACACAGACCCGAAGAAGAATACTGCGGGGACATTGAAGGCTTATGCCATTTATCTTCAGAAAAGCAGGGAGCCCAAACCGTTACTGCTGGCTGATTTGAAAGAGTCAATTATCGATGAAATATTGAAAGAAAATGATATTGCCGCAATCAAACCTTTTCTCCGAATTGCAGGATATATAGACAATAAGGATCTTCCGGCAATTTACAGTGGGGCCTTTGCTTTTTTATATACTTCATTTAGAGAGAGTTTTGGTATTCCAATTCTTGAGGCAATGGCTTGCGGTACTCCTCTTGTTTCCTCAAATACTTCGGCCATACCTGAAATCGCCGGAGAAGGAGCTTTGCTTGTCGATCCTTACAATCCTGATTCAATCGCAGAGGCAATTCTCCATCTGGAGGATGAGAATGCTTTCAGGAGCAGGATTATAGAGTACGGGCTGGAGCGTGTAAAATTGTTTTCATGGGACAAGGCCGCAGCAAACCTCCTTAGAGTCTATAAAAGTGTAAACGGCGAGAAAAAATAATTATATTTGTTAAAGAAGAATTAAAATTAACAAGATGAAAGTATTAATTATCGGTACAGGGTATGTCGGCCTGGTTACAGGAGCATGTTTTTCAGAAATGGGAATTGATGTCAGATGCGTGGATGTAAACAGGGCAAAGATTGACGGGCTGAATAGTGGTGTAATGCCAATATATGAGAGAGGCCTTGAAGAGCTTGTGCAAAAAAATCATAAAGCAGGGAGACTGGGTTTCTCTTCTGATGTTGAGGGTTCTATCAGAGAGGCTGATGTGATATTCAGTGCAGTAGGTACTCCTCCGGATGAAGACGGAAGCGCTGATCTTTCGTATGTACTTGGAGTTGCCAGATCTATTGGACAATGTATCAATCGTTATGTTCTTGTGGTAACAAAAAGTACTGTACCAGTCGGCACGGCTGATAAAGTTCGTGTGACAATTCAGGCGGAGCTTGATAAACGTGGGGAGAAGATCAAATTTGATGTTGCGTCCAATCCGGAATTTCTGAAAGAGGGTAATGCGATTGACGATTTTATGAAGCCGGACAGAGTTGTGGTAGGCGTTTCAAGTGAAAAGGCGAAAAGCCTCATGGAGAGGATATACAAGCCTTTTATGATGGCAAATTACAGGATTATATTTACAGATGTCCATTCTGCCGAGATGATTAAATATGCCGCAAATGCGATGCTTGCAACAAGGATTTCATTTATGAATGATATTGCAAATCTGTGCGAAAGGGTTGGTGCCAATGTTAATATGGTAAGGAAAGGAATAGGTACAGATACAAGAATAGGGTCAAAGTTCCTCTATCCGGGCTGCGGATATGGAGGGAGCTGCTTTCCCAAAGATGTAAAGGCTCTTATAAAGACAGCTGCTCAAAATGGGTATTCAATGCGAGTTCTGGAGGCTGTCGAAGAGGTGAATGAGGATCAGAAAAGAATCATGTTCGATAAAATCTTCAAGCATTTCAAGGGGGAGCTAAAAGGGAAAAAGATTGCCATCTGGGGACTTTCATTTAAACCGGAGACAGATGATATGCGTGAGGCGCCTTCAATGGTGATAATCGATCTTCTGAAAAATGCCGGATGCAGGGTGGTCGCTTACGATCCTGTCGCAATGGATGAGGCAAAACGCAGGCTTGGTGAAAAGATTGAGTATGCTGCCAATAAGGAAGAGGCTGTCATTGATGCTGATGCCCTATTGCTTCTCACGGAATGGAAAGAGTTCAGAATGTTGAGTTTTCCGGTTCTCAAAAAGATGATGAAGGAATATGTCATATTTGACGGACGAAATATTTATGACCCTGAAGAGATGGAAGAAAATGGGTTCAAGTACTATTGCATAGGACTGAACTGATTTGTAAAGTTTGGTTTGATTTTTGACAGATAATAAGAAAACACCTAAATTATATTAAAATGAAAAGGTTTGTACAAGTAGCACTGATCCTCAGCATCGCGATGATGTGTGTTAGCCAGAATGAGGTGTGGGGACAAACCAGAAGAACGAACAATTCAACTCAAACCACTCAAAAGAGTTCTCAAACCAAGAATTCTTCAACCGCCAAAAGTTCTTCGTCGCAATCTAATTCTTCAAGATCCACTGTAAGTAATTCTTCTCAGAATAAAAACAGCAGGAGTAATAAAACTGTTAACACTTCGACCCAAAAGAGCGGCAACAGTCAGAATAGACAGACTGTTACATCTTCAAGTTCAAGAAGCGGCAGCCAGAACGGAAGTACTACTGTTTCAAACAAAAGCAGAACTTCAAATAGCGCTGTACGTGATTACAGAGGTGTCAGTCGAGATTCAAAGGCTGTAACGACCGTCAATCGTTCTTCTTCGGCCGGCCGTTCTACCAGTAGTCAGGGCAATACTGTAAACAGCAGTCGAAACACTAACAGTAATAGTACTAACCGCACTGTCAATAATAGCGGAAATGGTAATAAAACAGTTAATATTAAAAAAGACGGTAGTATAGATATTATTAATAAGAATAATAACCGTCAGAATTCCAACCAGAACAAGCGGGTTTATAATCAAGGCAGCCAGAACAGACAGAGCGTTTCAAATCAAAGCAACAACCGCCCCTCTGCTATTCAGTATAATAATCGCAAGCCGGAGTCTCATAAGGATTGGGAAAGACCATACCTTCAATCCAGCCACAAGCCGATGCCTTCATATCACTATGGGGATCACAATTTTGGATACAGATGCAATTCTCTCCCTCGCGGATATTCTGTAAGGTGGTATGACAATTACAGATATTATTACTATAACGGGATCTATTACGCACCTTATCGTTATGGCGGATATGTAGTCTGCCGTCCTCCACGTGGAGAACGTATCCTCTCCTCGATGTTAAATGTGGCTCTTAATGTCGCTTTGATAAATGCATATTATGATGCTGTGTACAGGGCTCAGGAAGCAGCAAGGCTTTCAGCTTATTATGCTTCTCTGAACAACAGTTATTCTGCAAGATCATATAATGATATTGTAAGAACAGTTGAGAACTACAATGACAATGATACCTATTACTATCAGGACGGAGTATTTTACTCCCTGATAAATGGTGAATACTATGTTATTGATGCTCCTATCGGTGCTCTTGTTACAGAGTTGCCTGAAGATTATGAAGAGATTGTGATTGACGGGCAGACTTATTATCAGGTTGAGAACACACTCTATCAGATAACAGTTATTGACGGGGCTCTTTATTTTGAGGTAGTCTGCAATCTGTAATCTTTACAGGCGCCTCGCTGAAGAGATAGACAGTATCGCCAAGAATATTGGCTTCCAGATCGTCGTGCGTTACAAAAATAACCGTACGACGATCTTGTTTCCAGATTTCTTTAAACCACGTCATCAGTTCCTTTTTCAGAGCGTTGTCAAGACCGGAAAGCGGTTCGTCCATAAGAATTACATCAGATGGGCAGGCAAATGCGCGGGCGATCGAAACTCTCTGGCACATGCCTCCGCTAAGTTGAGATGGATAGTAATCTGAAAATCCGTCAAGTTTGACCTGCCTGATCAATTCATCGGCTTTTGCGGAACGGGCGGTGGGAGAAAGTGAGGAATCCAGGACAAATTCAATATTACCTTTTACTGTTTTCCATGGCAACAATCTCGGTTCCTGAAAGATATATGAGTATTTTTTATTGTCGAATCCAATAAAAGTGCCACTTTCTGCTTTTGTCAAACCTCCTATGATATTTAAAAGTGTGCTTTTTCCACAGCCGGATGGACCGAGAATACATGTGATCTCGCCTTCGTTGAAAGTGATATCAAAGTCTCTGAAGATAATCTTCTCTCCAAACTGTTTGTCAAGTCCTTTTATTGTTAAACTCTTTTCCATTTAAGCGCTTTATGTTCTGTTATTTTGACAATGCTTTCGAATAAATAACTCAGCAATATGGCGACTACAGTCCAGGCAATCAGGTAATCAACGTTGAGGAATGTCTGGGCGTTTTGCATCATTGTACCTATGCCATATTTCGGCTGTCCCAGCACTTCACCTACAATAATCGCTCTCCAGCCTATTCCTATCGCGCTCGATATTCCACTGAAAATGAAAGGAGAAATTGCCGGAAAATAGAGTTCTCCAATAATGCGTTTTTTCGGGACATTGTAAAAATGAGCCATTTGAATCAGGCTTTTATCTACATTTTTCATACCTCCAATGACATTTGTGCAGACAATCGGGAACATTGTCAACATCCCTATAAAAACAGGGACTGTATCAGGTATGAACCAGATCAGTGCCAGCAGAGTAATGGCTATTACCGGGATTGAGCGCATTATAACCAGGATTGGCGAAAGAAATGCATTGAATCCTGAATACAGTCCAGCCAGAATGCCCGCCAGAATACCTGCAATGCCTGCAATAATAAATCCTGCAATACCTCTGAGGATCGTTGAGCCTATAACGGCGAGAAAGCCCTTTTCAGAGAAAAGGCCGCACATCGCCATAAATGTTTCTTCAGGTCCCGGAAGAATGAAGCGGGAGTTGATATGGAGTGCAATCAGCCTCCATACACTTATAATCAGCAGAACTGAGCAGATGCTTATCCAGCTATTTTTTGTAATAGAAATTTTCATCAGGTAATTTTCCTCCCGTATATTCCGGATTCAGCTTATAAAAAATATTCAGGTAATTGCTGATTTCCGATTGTATCTCGCTTGCTGAACGGTATTTAAGGTTTGAACGCGGAATAGAACTCCTTGCAACAGCAGTATCAGGAAGTATTCCGTATTTGACGATCAGTGCGGCAGCACTGTCGAGGTGAGTATTTACCCATTCTGTTGAATGGCTGAAAGCGGCTTCGATTTGCTTTATTGTTTCAGGATCTGACTTGAGTAGAGCGTTGCGACAAATCAATGCCGTTTGAGCGATGTGAACGCCCTGCACTTTTTCCCATTCAGCGTTCAGGTCCATTATTGCTCTGATATTCGGATTTTTTTCTATTGCAAGGCTCACGTAAGGTTCTGATACGACTCCAAGTGTTGTTTTACCTGCTATCACTGCATTTGTCAGGTCAATATGGGTAGGAAAACTGTAATCCAGAGTGATATCTTTATCAGGATCCAAACCGTTTTTTCCCAAAAGATAGCGGAACAATGCATCCGGTGTCATCCCCTTTGCCATGATATTGACTCTTTTGCCTTTCAAGTCTTTCCATCCGTTGATGGTAGTGTCATTTCCAAAGAGAAACAGAGTCCCCCAGACAGGGATAGAGACCAGTCTGTAATCCAACCCTTTATTATATAATAGAGCTGCCATTGTCGTGGGCAGTACTGCAAGGTCGGCGCTGCCGTCAAGCATCATTTTGCGGACCTGCATGGGCTCGTTGAGGATAAGGACTTTGAATGATACATCGTCCTTTACGGGAGTGGCGTTGCTCAGGCTGTCGATCATCCGTATCATTCCCATTGAAGAGGGGCCTTTCAGGGTGGCGATGGTTATTTCACGATTCGTTCCTCCGACTTCTCTCTTTTTGCCACCGGTTGAACAGCCGGCAAGAATAATCAAAGTCAGTGAAACAAGCGCCAGAAGTGTTATGACTCTTTTATTGTTCACCATAGTTACAAAGGTAAATATTTTTAATAATTCTAATTTGTAATTAATAAAAATAAGTTACATTTGCACAATAAATAAAACAAATACTACAGGTGAACTGAGATGTCAGTTTTTACTCTCTTCAAGGTCCGGTAGTGAATATATCAACTAATCCAAAGGCAATCTGATGGAAAAGAGAATAGGCACAGTATTGATTCTGGTCAGGAATCACGAGAGCGTTCAGCAGACGAACGAGATTATCACCAAACACTCTAATATCATTATCGGGCGGCAGGGCTTGCCCCGTAATAATGGTACAAGCATCATTTCACTTCTCCTTGAAGGTACTACGGATGAGATAGGTTCACTTTCCGGTCAATTGGGAAGAGTCTCAGGCATAGAAGTCAAATCAGTAGTTCTAAAAATCAAGGATAATGAATATTAAAAGCAAATTGATTGTGGCGGGCCTGTTTTTATGTGCCCTGCCGTTTTATTCTTTCGGCCAATCTGATCCTGAAGTGGATCAGGTCAGTGATACATTGACCTCATCAGCCCCGGTAAAGCTTGGCGAAGCTGTTATAACAAGTTATATGAACAACAGGAAGGTTATGGAGATGCCAGCATCAGTAAGTGTGGCGAGTGTATATGACATAAGAAGACACTCTTCTTTTACTGTGGGAAACATACTTGGCAGCGAACCAGGCCTTTATATGGGAGGTGATGGCGTTTGGGCCAAAAATGTAAATGTGCGCGGACTGGGGGAGGATCGTCTGGTCACACTCGTTGACGGCAACAGAGTTGAAACGGCAACAGACCTTACTGCATCTCTATCAATGATAGACGTGAATGACATAGAGAGAATAGAGGTGATTAAAGGGGCACAGTCTTCACTTTACGGCACGGGTGCAATGGGTGGAATAATCAATGTGATAACCCGTGACGGTTATTTTGCAGATAAAGCATATTTCAGGGGAAATCTTACTTCGGGCTTTGCTTCTGCAAATACCTATTTTTCCAACTACCTTTCAATAAATGCCGGCGGTCAGAAATGGTATGTAAAGGCCAGCGGAACATACGGCACTGCAGATGATATGCGCACTCCGCTGGGTACATTGCCAAACAGCCAGTTCAACACAAGCAATATTTCCGTAAAGACAGGATTTAAAACATTTAAAAATCAGCTTTTTAAAGTACAGTTTCAACGTAACTGGTCAACAGATGTCGGCATTCCGGGCGGTGCTGCATTTACCAGTAAAGCAACAGCGACATATACGGATATAGGCAGGACACTTGTTGATGCAAGTTATGAATTCAATAAACTGTCCGACTCATTTGAATCTCTGAAAATCAGTTATTTCTTTCAACAGATTGACAGGGATGTCCTCATGAACCCGAATATTTCAACTGAAACCACTCTTGCAAACGGAAATATCCAGCGTCAGACTCCAACATCAGTAACTCCGCTTGCCACTCACAAGACCAATGGAGTCAAATTGCAGGGAACGATGAATCTGTCTGACAATAACTCTTTGATTTTCGGAGTTGATACATGGAGAAGAGATATCTCATCAGACCGTATCAAGAATGTTACTATGGATGTTATAAAGGCAGGAACTGATCAAATCATTAAAACCAATTATATTGTTCGAGATGAGACACCGCTGCCTGATGCATCTTCGACAAATGCAGGACTTTTTGCACAGGACGAAATGCATTTGATGAATAACAGGCTGACCTTGATTATCGGGGCTCGAATTGACCAGAACTGGACAAAGAACGATACCGTATATAACGTCAATTATACAATTGTCAATGATGTCAGAAATGATAATCCTGCCGGCAAGGCAGTCACATTTGACGCAGGCAGCAGTTCAGACTTTTCGTGGAGCGCGAATGCGGGACTTCTTTTTAAGGCAGCAAAGGATGTTGATCTGACCTTGAATGTCGCCCGTTCATATCGTGCGGCTTCCCTTGAGGAAAAATTCAAATATATTGATTTGAACAGCACAGTAAGATTGGGAAATCCTGATCTGAAACCGGAGGATGGTTATTTTGCAGAGATGGGTCTGAGAGTATGGAAATCCAATTTGAATCTGGAATTGTCAGGTTATGTAAACCGTATTACCAATATGATAGTAGAGGCTCATAGTGAACCGCTT
>CAZPLM010000020.1:14304-15617 GCA_964587275.1 uncultured Muribaculaceae bacterium
GCTTTCAACAGGTGTTGCCACTCTCATAAATCAGAATATTGGAAAAGCGCTTCTGTACGGCTTTGACTTGAAGGCTGAATACTCGTTTTGCAATAATTTTACAGCATATCTTTATGGCTCTTATGTGCGTGGAAAAGATACTGAAAATGACGAGAACCTTCCGGCCATGCCTCCTTTGAATGGACGTTTGGGATTTCGTTATACATACCCTTCAATCGGCTCTATCGATTTGACAGCTGTTGGAGCTGCCGATCAGAACAAAATTGCTGCAGGAGAAACCGCTACGGATGGTTATATCCGTTATGATCTCTCGCTGAGTACTCGCAGATTTAACCTTGGAAGGGTATGTGGACTTCAGATTTTTGCAGGAATGGACAATATCTTCGACAAGGCATACACAAACCACCTTGCCACCAACAGGGGTGAGGTAACTGTAGAACCAGGCAGGAATCTCTTTGTAAGAGCTAATTTCGACTTTTAAGTTTTTTTATTGATATTTAATTAAAGAAAAAGGGGATGACTCGGTTATGAGCCATCCCCTGATTTATTGTGGTTCAGTTTATTTGCTGTCTAACTTGAATCTGATCCGCAGCCGGCCATTTTCATAGTCATGAGAAATAATTCGGAACTGTCCGATCTCAGATGTATTCTCCACGTGATTACCGATGCAGGCGCAACTGTCATAATTACCGATGAATACCAGCCTGATGGTGTCAGATACATCATCAGGCAGTTTCTCGGTATCAACAATTTTTTCGGCCTCTTCTCGAGTAACAAATCTGAAAGTTACCGGCAGGTTCTGAGCAATGACATCATTGACCTTTGCTTCAATTGCCGAAATTTCCATTTCAGAAGGTTCATTTGAGAGGAAATAGTCGCATTTACCCTTCTTTTTTTCGATATGGGTGTTCCTGCTTCTGGGACAGCCGTACATATTGACCATTGTCCTGTTAAGGATATGCTCGGCGGTATGCATTGGTGGATACTCTTCCTTATTATGAGCATTCAGTGTCGTCTGTTCCATTATTTTTCAGCGTAAAGTCTGATAATGTTTTTGACAACTTCCGAGGCTTTCTCCATGCTTTCCAAAGGCAGATATTCAAGTTTGCCATGGAAGTTATGTCCGCCGGCGAAAATATTTGGACACGGGAGGCCCATAAATGAGAGCCTTGCTCCATCAGTACCACCTCTGATCGGCTGAATGCGAGGTTTAACCCCAGCAATTTCCATTGCCTTGACAGCTGTATCGACAACATGTATATGAGGCTCGACCTCTTTGCGCATATTGTAGTACTGGTCTTTTATTTCAGCTG
>CAZPLM010000021.1:0-15554 GCA_964587275.1 uncultured Muribaculaceae bacterium
TTTTGGAATAAAAGCGAAAAGAACAAGGACGACAACAAAAATTCTTACTGCAGCGCCGAGAATCCTTGAAACCATAAATACACTGGTCCCTGTCCTGTAAGATTTGATTCCGAAACGTTCACCGAGATAGGTATAAATTGATGTGAGGTTCATTTTATAATACAAAGGCAAAAGTACCTTTGCTATAACAATATAGCCTCCTACGAAACCAAGCACAAGCGGCATATAATAGAAATTTTGAACAAGAACATTTCCTGGAACGGAAACAAATGTAACTCCGGAAATAGATGCTCCTACCATCCCATACGCCACAATCGGCCATGGTGCTTTTTTATCACCTGAAAAGAATGAACTGTTTCCGGCCTTTCTTGATGTAAGCCATGAAACGAAAAAAAGGAGCGCAGTATAAACTGCAAATGCACCAAGGAACAATGCGAGAGGAAATTCGTGTCTCATTATAAATACGTTGTTTTATTGTGGTCTGAATAGTTGTCTGTTAGTTATGGAACGACCGAGTGTCAGTTCATCTGTATATTCAAGATCATCACCAAACCCCACACCGCGCGCAATGGCAGATATGGAAACATGTAAAGATGATAACTGTTTGTAAATGTAAAATGAAGTGGTTTCCCCCTCCATTCCCGTGCTTAAAGCGAGTATTACCTCCCTGATACCTTCATCCTTTACCCTGCTTACAAGTGATTCTAAGGGAAGATCATCGGGGCCAACGCCGTCAATCGGTGAAATAATGCCGCCAAGTACATGATATACCCCATTGTATTGTCCGGTATTTTCTATGGACATCACATCCCTGTGACTTTCAACAACACAAATAACCGTATGGTCTCTGTGAGGATCGTCACATATTGGACAAAGGATATCATCTGTAATCATATTGCATCTGTTGCAATACTTGATTTCTTTGCGCAGTTTAAGTACGGCTTCAGAAAATTTCTCAACATTCTCCTCCGGCTCCCGAAGGAGATGCAAAGCAAGCCTCAAAGCTGTTTTGCGTCCTATTCCGGGTAATGAAGAAAGCTGATTCACAGCCTCTTCAAGAAGAGCAGATGAGTAATTCCGGCCGAACATCATTTATTTTTTAGAAAAAAAGTATCAACCGCTTTTCTTACCGAGCCATATTTTAAAAGAAGCGACTTGGCAAGTTCATAATTTGTAATTTTTGTCTCATCCATGATCATCTTGGTACCACGGTCGACAAGTTTCTGATTGGAAAGCTGCATATCAACCATTTTGTTCCCTTTGACATGGCCCATTTTAATCATGGTGGATGTAGAGATCATATTCAAAATAAGCTTTTGAGCTGTACCTGATTTCATTCTGGTACTTCCGGTAACGAATTCCGGTCCTACTACCGCTACAATCGGGACATCGACCTCTTCTGCTACAGGAGCTCCAGGATTGCAGGTAATACAGGCTGTAAGAAGTCCTTTTCTTTTCGCCTCTCTCACCCCACCTATCACGTATGGTGTTGTACCGGAAGCAGCAATACCGACAACAGTATCGTTTTTTGTGAGTTTATATGGTGACATATCGCGCCATGCTCCGCCAAAATCATCCTCGGCTTTTTCGACCGCCTTTCTAATAGCTATATCGCCTCCCGCGATCAGGCCGATGAAAAGGTCAAATGGAGCGCCATAAGTAGGTGGTATCTCAGATGCATCGAGAATCCCAAGCCTGCCGCTGGTACCTGCTCCAATATAAAATACCCTCCCGCCTCTGCGCATTCTCTCAACTATCCCGTCAACAAGTTTTTCTATCTGGGGGATACATTTTTCAACGGCATCAGGGACAGTTTTGTCTTCGCGATTCATATTAAGAAGCAAATCGCTCGTAGGCATTTTTTCAAGATCAGCATAATGGGAAACCTGTTCAGTTACTTTCATTTTACATTTCCTCCTTATGATATGCCACAAGTCCTTCTGCAGGAGCTTTTATTACTTTACCCATCCTCATTCCATTAGCTACGACACTCTTTTCAAGAATATCCTGGTAAAAATATGCAATAGACCCGACAAAATTCACTTCATATTTACGATAATCATACTGCATCACATTTCGTCTCAAAAACTCATCGAAACTGCTTTTTATGAGATTTGAGATATGCGGATGGTTCTTGAACTCAAAGATAAATGGTGAAAAAGAGGCAAGAAAACGGCTCGGAAGCTGTTCTTTATATACTTTCTGTACAATGGCCGGATAATCGAGATTGTATTTTTTCTTGAATTCTTTTTCAATGGCAGTAGGCAACAGCCCTTTTATAAAATCGGAGATAAGTTTCTTGCCAAGATAGGCTCCGGAAGCCTCATCTCCAAGTATAAACCCACCGGCTTTCACATTGGAGGCAATATTCTCTCCATCATAAAAGCAACTGTTTGATCCGGTACCAAGAATGCAGGCAATGCCGCTTTTATGGCCGCACAATGCTCTTGCAGCTGCCAATACATCTGATGCAGAATGACATTCTGATTTTGGAAATACATTTTTAAAGCATTTGTCAAGTTTGGATGAAATCTCGTCAGACAAAACACCGGCTCCGTAAAACCATACCTTGTCTATATCCTCTCCAAATAGAGGTAAAAGATGATCTTTCAAAATACCTGTAATATAATCTTCTGAAAGGAAAACAGGATTGATTCCCTCTGTAGAAATCTGTTTGACAGTGCCATCCGGAGCTATCGCTCTCCAGTCAACTTTTGTTGACCCGCTGTCGGCAATCAATTGCATAGTATTATCATTTATTTGTTCAAGTTGCAAAAGTACAAAATAATGGATAAAAACTCACTCCTTATTTTTTGCCATTTGGAATAAGAGAAATTTTGTACAATTTAGGCCAGTATTTACCTGTCAGGTAGATTCCTTTATCTTTAGGATTATACGCAATACCATTCAATACATCAGTTGAGGAAGTATTAAGGGATGCAGGCAGAAGGCCTCTGCAGTCCACAACACCTGTAACCGTCCCGTCAGAAGGATCAATTATCAATATATCATCTGCTCCGTAGACATTCGCCCAAATGCTTCCTTCAATATATTCAAGCTCATTAAGATATGACATTTTACTGCCTTTCAGTGTGACTGTTATGCTTTTCTTTGCAATAAAGGACTCGGGATCAAGAAAATAAAGGGTAGATGATCCATCACTCATAATCAGATATTTACCATCTGTTGTAAGTCCCCATCCCTCTCCTGAGTATCTTATCATACCTCTTTGATCAAATGTAGCGGGATCACAGACGAAGCAGGTGCCCTCCTGCCAGGTAAGAATGTAAAGATTGCCATTTACGATACATGAACCCTCAACAAAATATTTTGTATCAAAATTCTTACGCTTAAGAACCTTCCCTGTATTCAAATCTACCTTGCGCATCGAAGATTCACCATATTGTCCGGCACTTTCATAGAGATCCCCGTTATGAAAAAAAAGACCTTGGGTATATGAAGAGGCATCATGATTGAGTACACCCTCAACTTTGCATTTATACATATTGACATTCTGAGCATTGGAACACATCGGCATCAGCGATACGGATGCTGCCAGCAGGATGGAAAAAATGTGTTTATTTATTCTCACTTTCTTTGGTTTTTCTATATTCACCGGCTGCCTTTACAAAAGCGACAAATATAGGTTGCGGATGCTCAGGCGTACTCTTCAATTCAGGATGAAACTGTACTCCAATGAAGAAAGGATGCGCCGGCAATTCAACTATCTCAACCAAACCGGTATCAGGATTTTTACCGCTTGCTATAAGACCCGATTTTGTCATTACATCAAGATATTTGTTGTTGAACTCATATCTGTGTCTGTGGCGTTCCGAAATCTCTGTACAGCCGTAAATTCTGTTTGCCAGTGTTCCTTTTTCAATAACACATCTATACGCTCCAAGCCTCATAGTTCCTCCCTTTATTGTCAATGTCTTTTGATCTTCCATCAAGTCAATGATAGGAACCGTAGTATTCGGCATTATCTCGGTTGTAGTTGCATCTTTCATGCCAATAACATCTCGTGCATACTCAATGACTGCCATTTGCATTCCAAGGCAAATACCGAAAAACGGAATATTGTTTTCTCTTGCATACTTTATTGCAATAATCTTGCCTTCGAGACCTCTGCCTCCGAAACCTGGTGCGACAAGTATTCCGTCCATCGGTGAAAGCAGCTCGGCAACATTTGATGCGTCAATATGTTCGCTATGTACCGTATGCACATTGACCTTACATTCATTTGCAGCTCCTGCGTGAATAAATGACTCAAGAATAGACTTGTATGCATCCTGTAACTCTACATATTTCCCAACGAGAGCAATATTGACTTCAGATTTGGGATTATTCAGCTTCTTCAAAAACTCTTTCCATGTTGTGAGATCAGGTTCAGGCGCAGATATTTTGAACCTGTTCAGGACAATCTCGTCCAATTTTTCATTCTGCATATTTAGAGGAACTTCATATATGCTGCTTGCATCTCTTGATTCAATTACGGCATTTGGTCTTACATTGCAGAATAGCGCAATTTTTTTCTTTATTTCCGGTGTTATCGGATGCTCGGTACGGCATACGATTATATCCGGATGAACACCATACTGCTGCAACATTCTGACAGAGTGCTGAGTCGGCTTGGTTTTAAGCTCTTTTGCAGCGCTAAGATATGGAAGAAGAGTCAAATGCACTACGAGGCAATCCTCGTATGGCAGCTCCCACTGAAGCTGTCTTACGGACTCAATAAAAGGAAGAGATTCGATATCGCCTACAGTTCCACCTATCTCTGTAATGACCACGTCATATTTTCCCGACTTGCCGAGAAGAAGCATTCTTCTCTTAATTTCATCCGTAATATGAGGAATAATCTGAACTGTTTTTCCCAGAAATGCACCTTCCCTTTCCTTTTCGATTACAGTTCTGTATATTTTCCCAGTGGTGACATTGTTGGCTTTGCTGGTATAGACTCCGAGAAACCTCTCGTAATGGCCCAAGTCAAGGTCTGTTTCAGCACCATCCTCAGTCACGTAACACTCACCATGTTCATAAGGGTTTAGAGTGCCTGGATCCACATTTATATAGGGATCGAATTTTTGAATTGTTACTCTTAATTTTCTAGCTTGAAGCAGCTTGGCAAGCGAAGCTGCGAGAATACCCTTACCCAGTGATGAAGAGACCCCGCCAGAGACGAAAATATACTTTGTACTCATATTGTAATCAGATTGATTTCTTAACGGGATACAAAGATAGGTAAATAATTCTGTTGGGAAAATAAAAGTTACCTCCTTTTTCGTACCTTTGAAAAATTAAGAAAATCGTATGCCTGTATCTTATAAAGAGGAGCATGTTGTAAAATGTTTTGAAGTAGATGCGATGAAGAACTTCAAGGCTTTCTCTTTTATGAACATAGCTCAGGAAGTCGCTCATATTCACTCAACACTGATGGGTTGCGGCTACAGGGACTTTATAGAAGACAATAATGCCTGGATTCTTTACCGGGCACATATCAGGTTCATTGCTCCTCCAAAATGGGGGGACAAAGTAACAATTGAAACCTGGCATAAGCGCAATGAAGGCCTTTTTTCTATCCGCGATTTTGAAATGACTGATAATAATACCGGTTTACCGCTGATAGAATCCACCTCTTCCTGGCTTATTATGAATATTGCAAACAGAAGAGTCCAGCGTACAGACCGAATATTGTCAAGCGAAAAATTCGCGCATCTCTCATATCCTGAGAAAGACATTATGAAAGAAAGCTGTCCGGAGATAGAGACTCCGGACGATTGTACTTTCTTGAGAAACAGAGAGGTAATGCCATCCGATATTGACTACAACCTTCACATGAACAATGCAAGGTATTTCGAGTGGATCACGGACTGCATTGACATAGAAATGCTGAAGATCAAAGCTATTGATGAAATATTCATTAACTATGATCATGAATGTACAATTGGAGAAACAATAGCATTATACATAAAACATATTTCTGAAACAGAAATATACATTGACGGCAGAATGGATGCAAAAACCATCTTCAAATCTACAATAAAACTTAAATCGTGAATACTTACAACCTCGTAATTATTATAATGCTGCTACTGGCCGCATTTGTATTTATAGCTCTCCAATATTTTAAGGCAGGATATGGTTTTCTTCGAGATAGGAATTGGGGCCCGTCAATTTCCAACAAAATCGGCTGGGTAATTATGGAGGCACCGGTATTTATTGCCATGACAGTGTTATATGCCACATCAGGCAGAGTGGCAAACATCACAATTATTATCATCACAACACTATTCCTTACCCACTATCTTCAGCGAGCTTTCATTTTCCCATTTCTTATCAGAGGAAAAAGCACAATGCCTGTTGCCATCATTCTTATGGGAATGGTGTTCAACACAATTAATGCATACATTCAAGGCAAGTGGCTTTACCACTACTCTCCTGAGGGAATGTATTCCATCAAATGGCTTTATTCGCCTCAATTCATCATCGGGGCTTCAATTTTTATTTCAGGAATGGTCATAAACCTCCATTCCGACTATATCATCAGGCATCTTCGAAAACCCGGTGATTCAAAACACTACATACCTAAAGGAGGAATGTTTAAATATGTTTCTTCTGCCAATTATCTTGGTGAAATAATGGAATGGGCAGGTTTTGCGATTTTGACCTGGTCAATTGCCGGTCTTGTCTTCTTTATTTGGACATGTGCAAACCTCGTTCCACGAGCCAACAGCCTTTACCACAAATATAAAGATGAATTTGGAGAAGAATTTACATCTCTCCACAGAAAAAGAGTAATACCATTTATTTATTGATATATGAGCGCTTTAAGTGAAAACAGATTGTTCAGCCCTTTTAAAGTTGGGCCAATTACTTTGAGAAACAGAACCATCCGTTCAGCAGCCTTCGAGGGGATGTGTCCGGATAACAAACCTTCACAGGAATTATTTGATTACCATACTTCAGTAGCAAGAGGCGGAATTGGAATGACGACAGTTGCTTATGCCTCAGTCTGCCAGAGCGGACTCTCATTTGCAAGACAGTTATGGATGAGGGAAGAAATTGTACCCGATCTCAAAAAACTCACAGATGCGATTCATTCAGAGGGAGCCCTCGCCTCAATACAGCTCGGCCACTGCGGAAATATGTCACACAGGGCTATTTGCGGATGCAGACCATGGGGCGCAAGCGCAGGCATCAATATCTACTCACCCACTTTTGTGCACAAAATGACACTTGACGAGATAGATTATGTTGTCAAATCTTACGGAGAAGCAGTAAGGCTTGCAAAAAAAGCAGGATTTGATGCTGTAGAGATACACGCCGGACACGGTTACCTTATTTCACAGTTTCTCTCACCATACACTAATCATCGCAAGGATATGTTCGGCGGCTCTCTTGAAAACAGGATGAGATTTATGGATATGGTGATGAAAGAGGTTGTTGAAGCTGCCGGAAATGATATAGCAATTTTTGTAAAGACAAACACAAGAGACGGGTTCAGGGGCGGACTGGAGATTGACGACTGCATCAAAGTAGCCAAAAGACTCCATGAGCTTGGAGCTCAAGCTCTTGTACTTAGCGGCGGGTTTGTAAGCAAGGCCCCTATGTATGTCATGGGAGGAGCATTTCCAGTCAAGGCGATAACGCACTATATGCCGATGAAACAGTGGTGGCTGAAACTTGGTGTCAGATTTTTAGGCAAGGCTATGGCTCCTACTGTTCCATTCAAAGAAAATTATTTCCTTGAAGATTCAAAAAAATTCAGGGCAGCTCTTGACCTTCCTTTGGTCTATGTTGGTGGAGCTATTTCGAGAAAAGGGATAGATGAAGTCCTGGATTCAGGATTTGAAATGGTCCAGATGGGCCGTGCACTGGTAAGAGAGCCTGATTTTGTCAATAAGCTAAAAAATGAAAAGAATGTCTGCAGTGAATGTGAGCATGTGAATTTTTGCATAGGTAGGATGTACACACTTTCAATGCAATGTCATACAAAGTGTGAAGATATTACCCCTGCCCTGCTTCGCGACTGCAATAAACAGATTGAAAAACAAAGAAAGTTGGCTCAAAAAAACTAACTTTGCAAAAAATAAGGTGAGACATTCTATCGCTGCTGCTGTATTGCATCAGAGGAAAGTCCGGACAGCAAAGAGCATCGAACTGCGGAAATCGCAGATTGGCGTAAGCGGATGGAGCGCGTAACAGAGAATTACCGCCTCGCAAGAGGTAAGGGTGAAAAAGCGGAGACAAGATGCCGCTCCTGAAATATGGCGACATTTTCAGGGTACGCGCCTTCGAGCTGCAAGGCCAAATATATCGGCAATTAAGGGTTGCTCGTCCAATGCCGAGGGGTAGGCTGCATTAGATAAATGATAGAAGCCCTGAAATATGGGTACAGAATCCGGCTCATCGTCTCACCTTTTTATTTTTAATATTATGATCCGCTATTTAATCCCATTTTTTACTGCACTTTTCCTGTTATTGACATCCTTTTCAGACAAAGGGGAATTATGTGAGTGCCGCTATTCAAAAATCGATGAAGAAGTTTTTGAAAAGACAATGCAAATTGCTCTGCCTGACAAAAATATTCCGATTAATCTCCTTGTGGTAAAAATCGCAAATTCACTGCTCGGTACGCCATATGTTGCCGGAACTTTGGAAAATGATCCTGAAATACTGACCATCAATCTTCATGAGACCGATTGCATCCTGTTTGTAGAGATGTGCCTGTCACTTGCCCTGACAGCAAAAAGTGAAACGCCCAACTTTGTAACTTATTGCAATATAGTTCGTTCTTTAAGATATCATAATGGCATAACTGATGGATATGCATCCAGAAATCACTATACATCATCATGGATAAGGCAAGGCTCTGAAAACGGAATAATGAGAGAAATCACTAAAGATATTGGAGGTATTCCTCTTGATCAGAGTTTTTCCTATATGTCAACTCATTCCGATTCATACAGACAATTAAAGGAAAATCCCAGTCTCGTGGATCAGATCCGCGCAACGGAGATTTCGCTTGATTCATCTGATTATTACTACATACCTCAATCAGCATTAAAGACAATAAGTGCCGGTCGCGACTCGACAAAGATTAGAAACGGGGATATTATCTGTTTCGTTTCAAAAGTCAGGGGGCTTGACATCTCACACGTTTCATACGCTTATTGGAATCGTGATATCTTAACTTTTATCCACGCCTCTTTCAGCGAAAAGAAAGTTGTGATAAACAGCACAGATCTGTCTACTTATGCCAAAAATGGCGTAAGGGTAGTCAGGCTGAATTAATCGTAATAACAGTATTATTTCTTAAAGAGCATTTTTTCAAAGGCCTCTCTGCAAGAATCTGAAACAGGAATATATTCATCTCCGAAAATAATTCTTCCTCTTTCCATCGTCCTGACCTTATCAACATTAACGATATATGATCTGTGAACCCTGATAAATTTGTCTGAAGGAAGAGTATCTTCAAGCGATTTCATACTCATAAGCGTCATTACATACCCATTTTCAAGTTCATCTGAGAAAATTTTAACATAATCACGTTCACTTTTGATAAATGAAATTGTATCGACGGGAAGAATAATCTGTCGAGAATCAGCCTTGATAACAAGTTTTTTGTTATCGCAAGCGATATCAGTTGAATGAAAAATTTCAAATACGCGGTTTGCCGTTGAGAGGAATTCAGAATAACTGAATGGCTTCAGAAGATAGCCTACTGCATTAACCTTATATCCCTCCACTGCATATTGTTCAAATGCAGTGGTAAAGACTATAAGGGTATCTTTCAGCATTTTGGAAAGCTCCATACCGTTCATTTCAGGCATTTGTATGTCAAGAAATACAAGATCAATACCTCCATTGGCAATGGCAGCAAGAGCATCTGCAGCACAACTGCATTTTGCCTTTAGCGATAAAAAAGGTGTCTTGACGACATAACTCTCAATAAGACTGAGAGCTAATGGTTCATCATCCAATATGAGACATCCGATCTGATTCATTTCATAAAGTTAATGAAAGTTCAGCACAATATATATCATTCTCTTTTCCCGCTTTATATCTGAATTTGTCAGGATAAATGAGGGCAAGACGACGTTTCAGATTTTCAATGCCTATCCCCGATCCGCTCATGTCATTTTCTTTCTTTGGGAAATAGGTATTTTTTACAATACAGTTCACACAATTTTTAACCACTTTAATGGAAATGAGGATATTGGAGGCGGAATCCTGAGAGACGCCATGTTTAAATGCATTTTCGACCAAAGAGATAAAAATCAGCGGTGCAATATCAAGGGAACCATGATAATCATCAATGTCAACATCGAGCTTGACATTCTCGGTAAGTCTGAGAGACATTATTCTGATATAATTTAATGTAAATGCAAGTTCTTTTTCAAGAGGTACTTTTTTCTCATTGTCTCCATACAGGACATATCTGAGAATTTTACTTAACCCTAATATTGCGTCCTGAGCTTTTTCCTGATCAATAGACATGAGAGCATAAATGTTGTTTAGCGTATTGAAAAGAAAATGAGGATTAAGCTGATTTTTAAGACTCTTCAATTCAGCTTCGCTGACAACTGCTTCCACCTTTGCTCTTTCCTGCTCTGTTCTGTACCATTCTATTGTCATTTTAAGCGCCACGGAAAGTGAAACTGTCAGAAACATAAAGATCGAATCACGAATTAACGGTCCCATAAATCCAGTTTTACGTCCATGTGGACCGGGTTCGACTTTAACAACTTTTAAGACACTCTCAAAATAAAAATCATTCCAATAATGGAGAATCAGTGAGAACAAAATTACAATCAACAGGTTGACCAAAATGAAATAGCCCCATTTCCTGTTAAAAAGAAGATGTTTGATCAAATAGAGATAATTAATATAAAACAGAATTACATAAAAACACATCGGTACCAGAAAACCGATATAAGTATTGAAAGTAACTGTAATGTGGCGCGGTAAGGTAAGCAGTGGCAGTGAAAAAAGAATTACCGCCACCAACAGGCCAATGACTAAATCTATGACTCTCTTCCGTTTTGGTTTTGAAACCATTCTGAATATATTATTTGATTCAAAGTTACCCATTTTTCTATTTTTTCCTATTCATACCTGATGGCATCAATCGGATTGAGTTGAGCAGCCTTCTTTGCTGGATACCATCCGAAGAAGATACCTGTTATGGTGCAGACAGCAAATGACAATATTATTGATGAGACCTGTACAGATGTTGCCCAGCCAAACAGATTTACGATTTTTGAAGCCGCTACGCCGAAAATCACTCCTATCAGACCTCCTGCCACACTCAATATTATAGACTCGATAAGGAACTGCATGAGGATATGTCTTCCTTTCGCTCCTATTGACATCCTCAGTCCTATTTCACGAGTGCGCTCAGTAACAGATACATACATAATATTCATAATACCGATACCGCCTACGAGAAGTGAGATTCCGGCCACACACGCTAACAATATCGTCAACATATCCATAACCGAACTCATTGTCTCCATCATTTCCTGTTGTGAACGTACATTGAAGTCATTGTCTTCTCCAATCTCAATCCCATGATTTATCTGAAGAATTTCTGTGATCTCTTCTATTGCCTGATCAGTATACTCTTCAGAAAGCGCAGATACAGTAATCTCCTGAAGATAGTTGATGGCAAGGATACGTTTTTGAACAGTAGAATATGGGGCGATTATCAGGTCATCCTGATCCATCCCCATGGTGTTATAACCTTTTGAGGTAAGAACTCCGATAATCTTGAAAGGAATTGAATTAAATCTGATAACCTTTCCTAAGGGATCTGTTCCATTCGGAAAAAGTTCATCTACAACAGTTTGTCCTACAACACATACTTTTGATGCCTTCTTTATCGCCATATCATCAAAGATTGCTCCCGTTGCAACGGAATAGCCTCTGATATCCAAATAATCTTCAGTAACTCCATAGATTGAAGTAGGGGTATTGTTTGCCCCATTAATAGCCTGGCCGCTTGCATTAACAACAGGCGAGATTTTTGAAATATAGCTCGTTTCATTTTTTAATGCCTGGTAGTCTTTAAGCTTCAGTGTCTGCATACTTGAAGAACTCTGACGTACTCCTCCGAACATACTGTTACCCGGATGAATCATAATCACATTGGATCCCATTGATCCAATTTCAGTACGGATGCTCTGTTTTGATCCGGCGCCAATGGCAAGCATTGTAATTACCGATGCTACACCTATAATTATACCCAACATTGTGAGGAAACCCCTCATTTTATTGTTGGCCAACGCCTTAAATGCTATTCTAAATAAATTGCCGTAATTCATCTCTTAATAATTTATTAATCTTCTTCAACCGGTAAAGCAGCCAGAAAATCAGATGCTTTAGCAACTTTCTCATTCGATACGTCACTTATAATCCTGCCATCTCTCAATGTAATTGTCCTACTGCTGAACTGGGAAAGTTCGGGATTATGAGTAACAAATATTATTGTCTTCCCTTCACTGTGTAATTTTTGGAAAAGAGTAAGAATTTCAAATGACGTACGAGTATCCAGATTACCTGTAGCCTCATCGGCAAGAAGCATTACCGGATCGTTCACCAAAGCTCTTGCGATTGCAACACGCTGTTGCTGACCGCCTGAAAGCTGATTTGACTTATGTTTAAGCCTGTCTCCGAGGCCTACCGCCTCAAGAGCGTCAATCGCCTTTTCGCGCCTTTGCTGAGAATTGAATTTTCTATTATACATCAGCGGCAATTCAACATTCTCAATGGAAGTTGTTTTAGGCAAGAGGTTATACTGCTGAAACACAAAGCCTATCTTTCTGTTTCTCAATGTAGCCCTGTCATTCTTGCCCATTTCTTTAACAGAGACACCATCAAGATAATAATCTCCCGAAGTTGCCACGTCAAGACATCCCAATATATTCAGAAGGGTAGATTTTCCCTATCCGCTGGTACCCATAATCGTAACAAACTCACCGTTGTTCACTGTAAAGGAAAGTCCCCTCAATGCATGGACAATTTCATCTCCAACAATGAAGTTTCTATTAATATCTACCAGTTTAATGATCTCGCTCATAATTATTTTGTTCTTTTATTATCACCCTGATCCGGACGTTTCGGCATAAAAGGATTTGAACTTGAAGCGGAGGTATCTGAAGAATTTTTAACAGATTGAGGGAAACTTGAAACACCTGTTATCACCTTATCGCCGGCCTTTAGACCCGCAGTAATTTCAGTGAAAATCCCATCGGTTACACCTATTTGAACTTCAACAGGATACGCAGATCCATCCTTATCTGTCATCCAGACACATTTTTCAGGTATCTGTCCCTGATAATTTTCAGGGCTGAATCTCAAAGCACGCACCGGCACAGCAATAACATTCTCTTTATCAAGAGTATATATAGTAACATTCGCAGTTAGTCCCGGTTTTAACTTGAGTTCCGGATTAGGAGCATCAATAACAACTTCATAAGTAACAACATTGGATGTTGTAGTAGCATTAAGACGGACTTGTGTCACGGTACCGTTGAATTTTTCCTCAGAATATGCATCTACCTCAAATTCTACTTTTTGCCCAACAAGAACCTCACCTATGTCTGCTTCATCCACATCTGCAATTACCTGCATTTTTTTCAGGTCGTTTGCAATCGTGAAAAGAGTAGGTGTGCTGAATCCTGATGCAACAGTCTGACCTTCATCCACATCACGTGTCATTACAACTCCGTCGATCGGAGAATATATCCATGAATAGCCAAGGTTTTTCTCTGCCTTACTGAAATTTGCTTTTGCCTGCTGGTATGAATATTTTGAACTTTCATAATTATATTTATAGTTCTCATAACTCTCTGCACTTATAAGTCCTTTATTGTAAAGCCCTTCATAACGCTCATAAGTGGCTTTTTGATAATCATATTGAGCTTTTGCCGAATTAAGTGTAGCCTGAGAAGCATCAACTTCCTGTTGCAGGACAGAACGGTCCAGTTCGGCAATCAATTCACCTGCCTTTACCTCAGAATTGTAGTCAACATATATTTTTGAAATAATGCCCGATACCTGGGTACCTACTTCAACCTGTTTGATCGGTTCAACTGTCCCGGTTGCTGTAACTGTATTTGATATCTTTGTCAGAGTGACTTCAGATAATTGATAGGATGAGGCTTTGACCTTTTTCCCATTTGTCAATAATACTATCGCTATTATCACCCCGATTACCGCCAGGATTGAAACAGTCGTTATAATTGCTTTTTTGCTCATAATATTTATAATTCTATTTCTTTATTCATGTAATAATTCAATATCTTTTCAGATAATAATGCCTTATATTTTGCCTGAAGCCTGTTTGATTTGGCTGTTATAAGATTATTCTTTTCAGTAAGCAATTCGACCGTATTTTTAATCCCGGCATTAAATTGCTCATTAACAATTTCATATCCGGCCTTTGCCGAGATCAATTGTTCCTCAGATGCCGTGAATTGCGAAACAGCGGCAACAGCATCGTTATGTAATGATTCCACTGTACTCAGTAACTCTTTTTTTGCTGTTTCATTCTGCAGCACAGCTGACTTCTGCTGCAATTTCGCTTTAGCGACACTTATCCGCACCTGTTTTTTATTAAATATCGGTATGCTTATACTTAACGATACGTTTTCATTCAGTTTATTGTTCAACTGGTCAATAAAACCTATCCCCGTTCCACTGTAAGCGCCTGTTGAAACTCCGGCTCCCATAGAAATTGAAGGCAGAGCGGCTCCTTTGGCAGATTTAAGTGCATATTCGGACGCTGTGATGTCCAATTCACTGCTTTTCATACTCGGCAGATCACTAAGAGCAATATTATATACATCATTTAAATAAGGAATTTCATCAGATACCTCTTCATCAGATATTTCAGGAAAATCAAGATTGAATTCATCATTTATCCCAAGTTCCAATAACTGTTTAAGAGTTAAAATTGATGATGCTAATGTATTTTGTGCTGTAACTACATTGTATTTGTCACTTGCATATTGAGATTTCAACTGAGCCATATCTGCTTTGGATATTGATCCTGCAGTAAAGAGCTGCTCTCCTCTATCTACTTGGGCTTTCGAGAGTTCTGCCGCATCCTTGCTGAGAAGCAGCGACTCGTTATTATATAATATCTGTAAATAAGCCTGGGTGACAGAAATCTCAAGATCAAACAGACTTTGTTCTACATTATATCCTGATGCTGAATACTGTGCGTTTGACTGCTTAATGTTGTTGCGCAATTGTCCTCCATTGTATAGAGTGAAACTGGAATTCAAACTTGCTGAACCCTGGATTGTAGTTTTGCTCCCCTGTTCATTGTATTCATTATATGATGTCGCATTTTGGAATGAAATGCTGTTTGAATTTGAAAAGTTCAATGACGGATATTGCTGAGCTTTTGCAAGAAGCAGATCCTGTTCGGCGCTTGCCTGAGTAATTTTTTTCAAACTGACCTGGATATTATTATCTTTTGCATATTGTATACAACGCTCAAGTGTCCAAATGTCAGAAGATAATGTATCCTGAGCTCCGGC
>CAZPLM010000022.1:0-5390 GCA_964587275.1 uncultured Muribaculaceae bacterium
TAATCCAGAGTTCTGATAGCGCCTGCAAGAGCATTTGAAGTTGCAAGAGTATCTGCGCCTGCAAACTTTCTGTCTGTAAGAAGAATGGCCTTATCAGCACCCATGGCGAATGCTTCACGAAGTACAATATCAGCCTGTGGAGGACCCATTGTAATAACAGTTATCTCAGCGCCGAATTTGTCTTTCATCTCAAGAGCAACTTCAAGAGCGCCCTTATCGTCCGGATTCATAATGGAAGGAACACCTTCACGAATAAGTGTACCGGTTTTCGGATCGATTTTAATTTCAGTCGTATCCGGAACTTGTTTAACACATACGATTATTTTCATTCTATTTCCTCCCTATTTTTTTCCAAAAAGACTTCCTGCGATAACCATTCTCTGAACCTCGGAAGTACCTTCATAAATTTCAGTAATCTTTGCATCACGCATCATCCTTTCAACAGGATACTCACGGGTATAGCCGTATCCGCCGTGGAACTGTACGGCTTTGGTAGTAACCTCCATAGCAGTTTCGGCAGCAAAAAGTTTAGCCATAGCCGCATCAACGGAAATTCTCAAATGCTGATCTTTCTTGAATGCTGCTGAACGCACGAGCAGTCTTGCAGCCTGAACTTTAGTCTCAAGGTCTGCCATCTGGAACTGCGTATTCTGGAATTTGGCGATAGAACGGCCAAACTGAGTCCTTTCCTGAGTATATTTAACTGTTTCATCCATAGCGCCCTGAGCAATACCCAAAGCCTGTGATGCAATACCTATACGGCCACCGTCAAGGGTCTTCATTGCAATACCGAAGCCACCTCCGATTTTGCCGAGAAGGTTCTCTTTAGGAATCCTGCAGTTGCAGAAAATAAGTTCAGCAGTTGCAGAACCTCTGATACCCATCTTCATCTCTTTTTTGCCTATTGAGAAGCCAGGAGTGCCCTCTTCAACAATAAATGCAGAAATACCTTTGGTACCGAGAGATTTGTCTGTCATAGCGAAAACAACGTATACCTGTGCATGACCTGCATTGGTAATGAAGATCTTATTGCCGTTCAGCACATAAGAATCCCCATCTTCAACAGCCATAGTCTGTTGTGCAGATGCATCAGTACCTGCATTCGGCTCTGTAAGTCCGAAAGCACCTATCCATTCGCCTGAAGCAAGTTTAGGTATATACTTCATTTTCTGTTCTTCAGTTCCATTCTCAAGAATAGGAGCAACACAAAGTGAAGTATGAGCGGAAACAACAACTCCTGTAGTTGCACAGCAGCGAGAAAGTTCCTCCACTGCAATTGTGTACATAATGTTGTCACCTCCTGCTCCACCGTATTCTTTCGGAACGGGAATGCCGAACAGCCCTAATTTGGCCATTTTTTCAACTGTTTCCTGCGGAAAAAGCTCCTGTTCATCGATCTCGGCTGCCAATGGTTTGACCTCCTTGTCTGCGAACTCGCGTATCATCTGCTTGAACAGTTCCTGTGTCTTTGTCAGATTAAAATTCATAATTATTTATACATCAATAGATTAGTTATACTTGTAAAAGCCTTCGCCGGTCTTTCTTCCGAGCAGGTTGGCACGTACCATCTTCTTTAACAGCGGATGAGCCCTGTATTTATCATCTCCGAATTCGCAATGAAGCACATTCATAATTGCAAGACATACATCAAGTCCGATAAGGTCAGCAAGTGCCAATGGTCCCATAGGGTGGTTTGCACCGAGTTTCATAGCCTCATCTATGTCCTCTTTTGAAGCAACACCGTCAGCAAGAATGCCTACAGCCTCATTGATCATAGGGATAAGAATCCTGTTGACAACAAAGCCCGGAGCCTCATTGATCTTGACAGGGGTTTTTCCTATCGACTGTGAGAATGCGAAAACCTTTTCAAAAACCTCATCAGAAGTCTTCTGACCTTTGATGACTTCAACAAGCTTCATTACAGGAGCCGGATTGAAAAAGTGCATTCCTATTACATTCTCAGGATGAGCAACACAAGCGGCAATCTCTGTGATTGAGAGCGATGAAGTGTTGGATGCCAGGATAGTATCAGGACGGCAGATTTCGTTGAGCTTCCCAAAAAGCTCTTTCTTTTCATCCATATTTTCAACTGAAGCCTCAATTACAAGGTCGCAGCCTGCCAGATCTTCATATTTACTTGTGGTAGTAATATTTGCAAGGATTGAATTCTTTGCTTCCTCAGTGATCTTGCCTTTTTCAACAAGTCTTGAGATTGATTTGGTAATCTTAGCGACAGCCTTATCATTGCTTGCATCGCTTCTGCTCTTCATCAATACAGGAACGTTTGCCTGTGCTAAAGCCTGAACGATTCCGGATCCCATTGTACCGGTACCAATAACACAAATTTTCATGATAGTTTCTATTTTTAAATTAATTATCTGTTCTTAAAATCGGGTTTTGCCTTATTGAGAAAGGCCGTCATCCCCTCTTTCTGATCCTCGGAGTTAAAGCAATCTGAGAAAAGTTGATTTTCAAATGCAATAGCCTCTTTAGCATTCATATCATAGTTGCCATTTATGCATTTCTTGGCATATCTGACAGCAATGGGCGCATTTGCAGTGATCTTGCCGGCAATCTTCATTACCTCATCCATCAACTGTTCCTGCGGCACGACTTTATTCACCAGACCGATCCTCAATGCCTCTGCAGCATTGATCATCCCGCCTGTGTAGATAAGTTCTTTGGCATAAGCCTGTCCAACTAACTTTGCAAGTCTGTAAGTACCTGAAAAACCGGGGATAATGCCAAGTCCAACCTCAGGCTGCCCGAATCTTGCATTTTCAGAGGCAATGCGGATGTCGCATGACATTGCAAGTTCGCAACCCCCACCCAATGCAAAGCCGTTTACTGCGGCAATGACCGGAATTGGAAGGTCCTCAATCTTCTTGAAAACCCCTGCACCCAACCTGGCGAATTCAAGCCCCTGTTCCGCATTGAGATCGCGCATTTCTGAAATATCGGCACCGGCCACAAATGCTTTTGCGCCGTCTCCGGTTATCACGAGCAGCTTTACCCCCTGCGGAAGAGTTGAAATACAGTCTCCAAGTTCCTTAAGGACTTCAGAGTTGAGTGCATTAAGAGACTTCGGGCAGGAGATCTTCAGCAGGAAGATCCCGTTGCCTTCATCTGATGTTATTAAATGCTGATAAGCCATCTGTTTAGCACATTGATTTAAGATTCTTGTCTATGATCAGCTTAGCTTCTGTAGCTGTCTGGACATCTTCAACTTTGAATTCAGGGTTGATCTCACGAAGAACAATGCCTTCAGGAGTGATGTCCATCACACCCATCTCGGTAATGATCTTGTTGACCTGACCTGCTGCCGTAAGAGGAAGAGTACACTTTTTAAGAATCTTAGGATTACCCTTTGCAGTATGCTCCATTGTAAGGATAACCTTCTTGGCACCTACCACCAGGTCCATTGCACCACCCATTCCAGGAACCATCTTGCCAGGAATCATCCAGTTTGCAAGGTCTCCCTTTTCATCTACCTGAAGTGCGCCAAGAAATGTAACATCTACATGCCCGCCCCTTATAATTAAAAATGAATCTGCTGATGAGCAAGCGTATGCGCCCGGTTCAGCCGTAATGAAGCCACCGCCGGCGTTTACATAATCTACATCTTCCTTTCCCTGTTCGGGAGCAGGTCCCATTCCTACGAGACCGTTCTCTGACTGGAGTGTAACATTTACACCTTCAGGAAGATAATTAGGAATCATGGTTGGCAAGCCTATACCAAGGTTTACAACATCACCATCGTGTAGTTCGAGGGCTGCTCTTTTGGCAATCACCTCTCTGATTTGAGCTTTATCCATCATAGCGAATAGTTATTTATTAGTTATTTTGTTATTTATCATGTCTTTTTACATATTCTTCGGCAACGAATGAAGCCACATCATCGGCGTAAGTATTCATTCCGAATCCTGCATCGTAACCGAGTTCCTTGGCAAGTTCGTGCGAAATACGCGGTCCGCCGCAGACAAGTATCACCTTATCCCTGAGTCCCTCTGCTTCAAGCAGTTCAACAAGATTGGTTAGGTTCTTTATATGAATGTCCTTTTGGGTTACGGTCTGTGAAACGAGCAATGCGTCTGCGTGAAACTCTACCGCCTTTGCGATGAAATCTTCATTTGTTACCTGACTTCCAAGATTATATGCATCTATCATATCATATCTTTCAAGTCCGTAATGACCTGCATATCCCTTCATATTCATTATGGCGTCAATTCCTACGGTATGAGCGTCAGTTCCGGTCGAAGCACCGATGATAACCAGTTTCCGGCCAATGTTCTGACGAATATACTCATCTGTCATAGGCATATCCATGACAGTGGTTTCAACTTTAGGGACATAGATGGTAGAATAATCGACAGTATGAGCACAACTGCCATAGCAGTTAAAGAAAGAGTAGCCCGGAGTCAGTTCCTTTGAGAAAACTACAAGAGGGTTTTCCAGTCCCATTTTTTTAATCAACTGTTTTGCAGCCTCTATGGCTTCAGGTCCGTGAGGAACAGGCAAGGTAAAACTTAGTTGAACCTTTCCGTCGTTCATCGTATCGCCATAAGGCTTTACTTTTGTTAGATCCAGGGTTTTATCAAAATCCTTTGAATCTGTAGAATATAATCCCGCACTCATATTACTTCTTTCCTTTCATTAGTTCAACATAAGGATTCATATAGTTGGCTCCTTTCTGACATACTCCGGCAAGTCCCTTTCCACCATTCTTAGGACGCTTTACATCACCGAATATTCCTTTTTCAAGAGAGGAGAAAAGCCCCTCTTTTACCATAGTTTCAAGCAGTTCAGTAGCATTTTTCAACACTTCTGCAGCGCGTTTGCGGCAAATTCCATCCTCTGCAAACTCCATCTCTTCACCTATACTCTTCATATTATTGAAAATATATTCAGCATTCTCAATTGAAAGGTATCTGTCACTCATAAATGGAGTGTGAATAGCCTCTGTCGGCATTCCGAGCAATTGGATTCCCTGATGTGTCCATATTCCCACCATATTGAACAGTGCATCCTGCAAATGGCCTTTGAAGATATTTCCTGTCATAAATTTTGTAGGGGGCATATATTTCAATGTAGCTTTCGGGAAAATTTCTCTAATCATCTGAGCCTGTGCAAGTTCAAGCAGGAAGCCATTTTCAAGCTTAGGATCCATTTCAAATGCATGACCAAGCCCCATCTGCTCCTCAGGAAGTCCTGCAAGAGCGGCAAGTTGTTCATTGATCAGGTCGGATGCAAGGACAGTATGCGCAGCTTCTACAGCATCTGCCGTAGTCAGGTAGTTATCTTCACCGGTATTGATAATGACACCGGCAAAACCGTTGATCACTCTTGAGAAAAACTGGTCTATCATAGTACGCTGCATATTGATATCTCTG
>CAZPLM010000022.1:5400-10522 GCA_964587275.1 uncultured Muribaculaceae bacterium
ACCGTACAATGCATCATTCAACATCACATCAAGACCTTCAAATGCGCCCATAATGGCTATTTCAGGCATACAAAGACCCGAGCAGTAGTTACACAGGCGGATATAATGTCCGACCTCCTCTCCCACTTTGTCAAGTGCGGAACGCATGATCCTGAAATTTTCCTGTGTTGCGAATGTTCCTCCAAATCCTTCTGTTGTAGCGCCGTAAGGCACATAATCCAGCAAAGACTGGCCGGTAGTACGAATAACAGCGATAATATCAGCTCCCTGACAAGCTGCGGCTTCAGCCTGAACCACATCTTCATAGATATTACCTGTTGCAACAATAACATAGAGATAAGGCTTTGTACCTTCTCCAATAGTTTTGAGATAATCCTCTCGCCTGGCTCTCCTGGCACGGATTCTTGCTAAGGATTCATCGACAATCGGCTGTAAAGCTTTTTTGATTTTTTCGATGTCAGCCACTTCAAGTCTTGTAATGTCAAGTTTACCTTCTGCAATCTGTTCTGCAATCTTCTGTGGCTTAAGACCGGTCTGCACCATTGCATTGCCGAGGAAAAACATCACTCCGTGGTTTAAAACCCCTTTTGAGCTTAATTCTTCAACGACAACGTTAGGAAGCGGAACCTGATTTTCATCGACTCCGTCAATTCCCATCAATCTGCATAACGTCCTCTCCACAGCAACCGTAGTATAGGATTCTACGAAGTTTTGTACATCACTGGCAATGTTGTGAGCCAATGATCTTGCATACTCGACTTTTTTGAAATCCAATCCTAATTTGCTCTTCATCATAGTAGTTTCTTTTATAAATAGTTTGTCTATAATTCTTCTTTTCACCTTTCCGTGTGTGATTCCGGCACTTTCACACACCAAACCGTCATTTTTCTGCGCACTTTTCTTCATCGAGGCATTTCCGCGCCTCTTCAAGCCATTCGGAATCAATGCCCAACTCAGTGGCAATGTTCAAAGCCTCATGAGGCACCTCACTGCTCTCGGTCCTGAGAAGCTCATAGTTCATTGAACCATGCACCAATCCCCTTACCTTCCAGCACATTCCAAGATGTTCTACATTATAATGTGTCGTCATCACAATATCTAAATTCTCTTTCTTGTATAGAATCCTCAGAAGTGATGTAACAAGAGCCGTACCTTCCACCGGATTTGTAGTTCTTGCCGGCTCATCAATCAGGGCAAGTATCCTTCCGCCCATCTTTACTCTCTTAAGCACATTATCAATACGTTTCATCTCCGCAGCAAATGATGAAAGTCCCTTTTCCTGACTCTGCTCATCGCCAATACAGAAATAAATCTCTTCAAATGGAAACATTGCGGCCTCTTTTGCAGGAACGCCAAATCCAAACTGATAAAGATACTGGCAAAGAGTAAGCGACTTCAATACAACTGTCTTGCCTCCCATATTTGCCCCTATTATCGTACTCGGGATACCGAACCGATGTTCGAAATCCACATTCTGGAACTTTTTTCCTTTCTGTGAAAGTAGATATCTTACCTCAGGATGGAAAAGTCCTTTATAAGAACTTTCTTGTGAGAATTCAGGAAAGGTAAACCCTTCATTTACCATCTGCAAAGCCTTGGAAATAAGTATATCCACCTTCGCAAGGCCGTGTAACATATTAGTTAAATCCCCTGAATGAGAACGCAATAGGTTACATAGTATCTTTCTTATCCTCTCTTCCTCATTTTCCATCTTCTCCCTTGTCACTTCATCATTCGGATCAAGTTCATTTGCCTTTCTCAGACTTCTCAGCTCCATCGAATAGGTGTCATATATGTAGAATGAGCCGATTTTCAATCCGTCCGGATCAAGTATCTCGATCACTCTGCCCATACTGTATTGCAACCACGGGATATCGACTTTAGCATTCTTGAAAAGAACCTGAATGTCGTCAGATAGCAACGCAAGATTCTTGATTTCGAACATTGCGATGTCATCAAGCATATCTCCCTCTTCAAGTGAAGTAATTGTGGCATTGATGTCACGCAATCCCTGCAGCTTGAACTTAAGATTATTAAGCAATGGAGTATCAGCCTTTGCCAGATCGAGGAATTGTCTCAGATCCACATAATAGGACTCAATCTCCTCTCTGTCGCACATCATCTCGGTATCCAACAGCATCCTGCGTGAATAACCGGATTCAATCTGCAACGAATCGAAGCAGTACCTCAAGCCACATGGCGAATCTATAACATCTCTAAACTTCATATACTTTATAATACATTAACCATTTATATACGTTTAAAAACGGCTATTAATCGTCATAATTATTCTTTACGATATCATATACGGGCAAGCCGATTGCCTTCGAAAGTGTATCGCAAAGCATGTCACTATCCAACACTATTCCATTCGGGGAGGTTGGATTGACACATACTGCCAGAAGTTTACTGCGTTGTCTGACAGATATTTTCCCCCCGCGTCTAATATATGACCTGTAAAGGTCCATTGACGTGAAAATTCTCGTAAAATCGTTGACTATCAACTCTTTCTCACCACTTCTCAATTCACTCTTCGCAACCTGCAACAATCTGTCTGTCAGAGCCCCCTCTACTTCTACCACCTTGTCTCCCGAGAGAATACTACCAGAAAAGTCTGCAAATGAAGACATTGTAATATCAGCTTTTTCCATAGAGACCGGAAGATTGATAAGATCAACCACATAGGTTGTCTTTGTCACAAGGTCCCTGATATTTGCTGAAAATGCAGCTCCTGTAGAGAGAACCATTGCCTCGCTAATTGCAGGAGAAGCAGAACTCAGCCTGGATAACGCTCCATCTACCAATATAAGATCTATGTGAAACCTGTCCAACGATTTCATCCATCTTTTCAAAGAACTTCCGGTAGAAGGACCTGAGAGCAGTATCTTACCCTCACTCAGGGTCTTTGCCGTAACCACGCGCCCCAATGCCGTGGTCTCATCACTTACATCATACAATTCGCAAAGCATTTTTTTCTGTCTGTAATGCTTTTCGCTTGTTCCGAAGAAAACCCCCTCCGGAAGTGTTATTTCAGGCTTGGCGGTGGAAGTCACTTGATCAAGTGACTCCCCGTCAATCCCGATAGATGTAACTGCAATTCTTAGATAGTCGTATGGAAGCCGTTTTAAAATATAATTAAGACACTCTGTCTTGCCGGTATTTTTCTCAAGTCCGACAATAGAAACGCTCTTGTATTTTAATATTTCATTTACAAACGGCATTACAATTGACTATTTTGCAACTTTTCTTCTTTTAACCCTCTCCTTTCTCTCAAGTATAGATGGTTCAATGGTCATAGCCTGACCTTCAAGCAGACCTGAGACTCCTTCTTTCTGTTTTCTGTCTTTTGCTGCTTTCACACATTCAGGACAATGACAGTCTTCATGGTATTCTGCAGGTTCTGTATAAGTCGTGATCACACCCTCGAAGTTTCTCAGAACCACCTTTCCAGGTGCCTGTGAAATAACATACTGAGGCATTACCGGGGTCTTTCCACCTCCGCCAGGTGCATCAACTACAAATGTAGGGACTGCAAATCCTGAAGTGTGGCCTCTAAGACCTTCTATTATCTCAATTCCTTTTGATACAGGAGTGCGGAAATGTTCCAAACCCATTGATAGGTCACATTGATAAATGTAGTATGGGCGAACGCGCATCTTTACAAGCTCATGTACAAGATTAAGCATTACATGGACACAGTCATTCACGCCCCTAAGCAGAACTGACTGATTACCAAGAGGAATACCTGCGTTTGCCATTCTCTCGCAAGCAGCAAAAGACTCTTTTGTCACTTCGTTTGGATGGTTGAAGTGGGTATTGAGCCAGATCGGATGGTATTTCTTGAGCATCTCGACAAGTTCCGGGGTAATACGCTGCGGGCATACAACCGGAGTCCTTGTTCCAATACGGATAATCTCTACATGAGGTATTGCGCGGAGACGCTTGATAATGTATTCAAGTTTCTCGTCGCTGACCATCAGAGCATCTCCTCCTGAAAGGAGAACATCTCTGACCTGTGGCGTTTTTTCGATGTATTCAATACCTCTTTCTATTCTCTCAGAAGGACTTTCTGCATCATTATGCCCAGCAAAACGCCTTCTGGTGCAATGGCGGCAGTACATTGAGCACATATCCGTAATAAGGAAAAGCACTCTGTCAGGATATCTGTGAGTCAGACCCGGTACAGGTGAATCCTCATCTTCATGAAGCGGATCGAGCAAATCAGCAGAAGCCTGGTGGGTTTCAGCTATGGTAGGGATACATTGCTTGCGAACAGGATCGAACGGATCTTCTTGATGAACAAGGGACAGATAATAAGGCGTTATAGCCATCCTCAATGTCTGAAGTGACTTGCGGACACCCTCTTCCTCCTCTGCAGTAAGTTTTACATATTTCTTAAGATCATCAAGAGTCTCAATTCTGTTCTTTACCTGCCATTTCCAGTCGTTCCACTGAGCATCAGTAACTTCAGGAAACAACTCTTTTCTTCTTGAAACGTTCATAAACGGGTAAAATTTGAATTGTTATGCGTAAAGTTCTGTAAATATCTTGCGGAGTTTCTCGCTCTCTCTGAGTTCCTGAAGAGTGATTTCAGCATGGCCTTTGGTGTAGCCGTTGCCGATAATCATAGTAACATCACTTCCAACACCTTCTGCGCCAAGGGCAGCCTTTGTAAAGCTTGTAGCCATTGAGAAGAAGTAAACAACGCCTGTATTCTTTGTGCAGAGGATTGAAGTCATCTCTGTATCGGTAATATTTACATTGTTGATGGTAACATCACACATCTCACCTTTTGTAAGCTCTTCGATCTTCTCAAGAACTGCAACGGCCTGTGTAGCATCAGCTGAGAATACATAGTCGCAGAAGTCAAGATCTTTAAGTCTCTGAGTTGATTTCTCACTGTGGCAAAGGCCAATAACCTTACCTGTAACGCCTGCGCGTTTCTTTGCTTCATAGCAGCAGAGCATACCTGATTTACCGCCTGCACCGATGATAAGAACGGTGTCACCCGGTTTAACAAGTTTGGCTGTCTGTGCAGGAGCACCTGCTACGTCAAGTGCAGAAAGGGCAAGTTTCTCAGGAAGATCACTTGGGATTTTTGCATAGATACCGCTTTCAAAAA
>CAZPLM010000022.1:10532-11713 GCA_964587275.1 uncultured Muribaculaceae bacterium
GATCTCTTTGATCTTGTCAATGCGAAGAGGAGTAAGTGACAGTGATACGAGTGTAGCTATCTTATCGCCCGGTTTAAGATCGATCTTGTCTTTAAGAGCATCTCCGATCTTTTCAACTGTACCGAGAAGCATTCCACCCGAACCTGTCCATGGATTGCGATGTTTGCCCTGTTTGGCAACGATATCCAACATGATTTCTTCAATCTTCTTCTTGTCTCCACCGGCTCTCTTCGAGATATCCGTGAACGAAGCTGAGTCTATATTAAGTGTTTGAACATCAATAAGGATCTCATCATCATAGATTTCGTCCATATTGTTATCAATCTTGTCTGCTGGCTGTGGCAACACACCTTTTGGAGATATTACTCTGTGGATGCCATATTTGTTTCCGTGTTTTTGCATGGTAATTATAGATAGTTAATTGTTAATACGATTATTTTCTTGGTTTTAATGAGAGGATCTCGCGAGCCTCAGCAGAAGTTGCAATACCTCTTCCGAGTTCTTTTGCCATTCTGACGACCTTGTCAACAAGTTCGCCGTTTGACTTCGCAAGAACACCTCTTTCAATATTAAGATTGTCCTCAAAACCTACTCGGACATTTCCTCCCATTTCAATTGCGTGGGAAGCAAGGGTAAATGCATTACGGCCAATACCGGTCGCAGTCCATGTTGAACCAGCAGGAATATTATTTACAAGCCACAAAAGATTGCCCACAGATGCGGAAGTGCATCCCAATACACCAAGGACAAAGTTAAACTGCATCGGATCACCTGGAACTTCGCCTCTGCGGGCCATTCTCAGGATAGTTTCCAAATGTCCCATTTCAAAGCATTCGTACTCAGGTTTGATGTTGTTTTCAAGCATTCTTTTGCCAAATGCTCTCATCGTAGGCATTGTATTTTCAAATACATCGTCTCCGAAATTGCAGGTACCGCAGTCAAGTGTTGCCATTTCAGGAAACAACTCGGTAGGCTGAAGGCGTTCTTCAGCCGTCATTCCGACGGCTCCGCCGGTAGAAGGGATCAGGATTACATCCGGACATACCTTATAAATAGCGTCGATGCACTCTTTGAAGCGTGCTTTGCCCTGTGTAGGTGTACCGTCATCTTCACGAACATGAAGATGGACGATAGCAGCTCCTGCATCAACAGCGGATTTAGCCTCTCTTGCTATCTCTGCA
>CAZPLM010000022.1:11723-15009 GCA_964587275.1 uncultured Muribaculaceae bacterium
GAACAGCAGGATTTTGCTCTTTAGTAACTTCAGCACCGCAAATAGCGGCTGTAATTATTAATTTTTCCATTTATTTCCTCTGGCATTTTTTAGGAGTTACACATGTGCCGCTTGCTTTGCAAACGACTACCGGCTCATCAAGTACGTCAGCTGCAGAATCTGAAATATCAGGTCTTGGAACGATTACTTTGCGAGCTTCGAATACCATTTTACGTGAAGAATTACCCTCAGAAACGATTTCACCGACAGCTTCAATAAAGTCCCCTGCATATACAGGAGCCATGAATTCAACCATGTCGTATGCCTTGAAAAGGCCTTCATCACCGTCTCTTTGAATTAAAAGTTCTGTTGCGACATCACCAAAAAGTTCAAGCATCTTGGCTCCGTCAACAAGATTTCCGCCATAATGAGCATCGCGACTGCTCATGCGGAGTCTGATCATAGATTTGTTCTTTTCCATATATAGATAGTTTCTTAAAATTAATACTTACTGTTTTTGCTGCCCAATGTCCACTGTGCTCGGTATATATAATAACAAAGCACACGTCATCATTGTTCTGTGGCGGATGGTGTTCCGGAATGGGAGATATTCATTTGTATGATATCTGCCTCAGCAGCTCAGTTCAGAGTACTGCCGCCGGAAAAACAAAATGCCACAGTAAATGCGGCAATTATTTTCTCTCGTAGATATAGTCAACGAATAATGCTGGAGTATGAATGCACTCAGGCTCAAGTTTGCCGACAGGTACAATCTTCTCTGCTTCAACTACAACGATATCAGCTGCTGTAGCCATGATAGGATTGAAGTTCTTTGTAGTACCTCTGTAGAAGACATTGCCTGATTCATCGACAATGCTGCCTCCGATAAATGCTATATCAGCGCCAAGTGGTTTCTCGAGCAGATATTCCTTGCCGTCAACTGTAACTTTATCTTTGCCTTTCTCAACAACCGTATTTAGTCCGGTAGTTGTAAGAACACCGCCAAGACCGGCACCTTTTGCACGAATACGCTCTGCCATAGTGCCCTGCGGACTGAATTCGATAACCATTTCGCCGGAATTCATCTGATTGACTGAATCAGAATTAGCTCCGATGTAAGATGCAATAGTTTTCTTGACCTGATGATTTGCAATCAGTTTGCCCCATCCTTTACCGTCATAAACTGTATCGTTGCAGATAATAGTCAGATCTTTTTTGCCACTTTCTGCAAGAGCGTCAATAATTTGTTTTGGAGAACCGGTGCCAAGGAATCCACCGATCATAAGTGTCATACCGTCTTTTACCAAGTCAACGGCCCCTTGAAGTGAAATACTTTTTTTCATCTTATAGATAGTTTATATAGTTTTATAATAGTTTCCTATTCTTCAGCCTAATCCGCAAATTTATTACATTTTCACCTGATTTCAAAGTATTCATCCATTTTTTCTTTCAACATATCAGCTCCGAAGTGAACAGGCTCGAGAAGAGCGTATCCACCACCGCCAAAAGAGTAAAAAAAGGAGAACCGCATAAGCAGCTCTCCTTTTTATAAGAAACTTAATGATTGCGTCAATCTAAAAAATATACTTGAACAACATACAGAGCCTGTGATTAGTTACGTGATGCAAATCATCAACAGTTGCATCATCATTTACTACATCACCATAAGCAACTGTGGTCAGATTATACTCAAGACCAAGGTTGAAATGTTTTAAGTTATATGAGAACGCAGGTGTAAATGTAAACATGTGCCCGATGTTGTTGTAACCGCGAAGATAGAGCATACTGTCAACATTTACACAGTCCTTGTTCATACCAAGGTTTTTCGCATATCCCAAATACAGATTGGTCTTGTAGACTTTTCCATAAGATACATTCAGCCATGTTGACGAACTGCGCATAGGTGAATAATCGTATGAACCATCGCTGTTGGTTGCAGTCACACCATAACCACTCATCATAAACAGGTGAGAAGTATTGCTGGCAAGAATAGAATACATCATTATCGAGAACAAATCATTTCGATACGCAGCAAATGCAATCGGTGAAAGACTCTTGACTCTATCAGAAACATTGACAGTCACACCCTTATTATCTATTCCGGTCAAACGTGGCTTAAGTTCAAGATAATCGACACCCACCCCGAAAGAATAGCCATTCTTATCATAACGAGCTGAAAGATAAAGCTCCGGCATAACTGCATTACGAGCATATTTATACGAAGTGCCATCCGGACCTGACGATGTCATCTGGAACTGATAAAGAGCAGTCGCACATAAAGTCATATTATTGCATGGATAATAGTTAAATCTGACCTGAGGTGTACGGCTGAAAGGACAGAAAGGAGCTCCTGTGGCAAGGCCAAGAACACCCGGTACAATTTCAGTCGATATTGGGTGCCAAGCTTGACCAATCAGCAGACTGGAATTAGTCCATGTCAATTTCAAAAAAGCCTGACGAATTCTCAATAAAGTCGAACTTCCGCTGTATCCGTTAAAATCAGCTTCAATCTGGCCGGACAGTGAACCGCCGAGAGCCTCAAGCCCGTTGAGTTTTAACCCCAATCTTGTAGTTATTGCAAGAAGTCTTGCACTTCCGGTAGCATTCAAATCATCCCCATAATCGTTCAATTTAACATCCATCGGAATGAAATAAAACATCTCTGAAGAAGATGCCAGATTCTGGCGTGTATCATAGCAGAAATAATTGCGAACAAATCCATAAAGATTTGCATGTACCTTATTGTCTGTATTTTCCTGCGCATTCATTATCAGTGCAGATAACGCGAGCACACATATCGTAAGTAGTTTTTTCATCTATTAAAAAATGCCAAGTTTTCCAAAAAATATTAGTGCTACGTATCCTATTGTCATTCCAACAAAGCCCATGATAAGCCCAACCTTCTCCATTTGAGACTGTTTGATAAGACCGGTCGCATGTGCAATTGCATTAGGGGGCGTGCTGATAGGAAGAGCCATTGCCAGAGAAGCTGACATTGCAATACCCACCAGAAGTGTTCTTACACCTCCGAATCCATCAAGGGTACCTCCCATTCCAACACCGACAGCAGCAAGAATAGGAACCATAAGCGCTGCAGTAGCAGTATTTGATATAAATGTCGAAAGTAGCCAGCAAATAATACCTGAACCCACGATTACAACAACAGGAGACCACTGGTTAAATGGAATGGCCTCAATCATGTGGGTCATAAGACCAGTTTTATTCATTGCATCACCGAGGGCAAAACCTCCAGCAACCATCCAAAGCACACTCCAGTTCACCTGCTCAAGGTCTTTTTTCGTAATAA
>CAZPLM010000022.1:15019-15227 GCA_964587275.1 uncultured Muribaculaceae bacterium
ACTGCGATAGGAAGCATGGCGACAACATTTGAATTGACTCCTGTCAATTTATCTGTCATCCACATTAATACGGTGATTGCAAATGTAATATATACGACTGTGGTTTTCCAGCCTTTTTGGGCCTGGCCTGAAATCTCCAGTTCAATTGTCTTCTTCGAAAATGGAAACATCTTTCTAAGAACAAGCCATGCAATAAAAAGAATGATAA
>CAZPLM010000023.1:0-11178 GCA_964587275.1 uncultured Muribaculaceae bacterium
TTCAAAATGCATGAATTCATCGCAATACTTTCTAAAATCCTCAATATCAGGATTCAGATTCTGTGCAAATGCAGCCTTGTTATTAAGATCATCAGCTATCAAAAACCTGTTGCTGCGCACTAAAATACCACCTGCACAGGACTCATCACAAGCTCGCAGTTCCAGATAATCCACACCCTCGACATCTCCGTTTTCTACTTTTTCCAAAAACTGCCTTACGTGAGAAATGCCATCAATTGCAAGGGCAACCCCCTTGACGGCGTTTGCTTCGCCGCGAGTGGTTGACCACCTTATACCGTTGGCTGTAAGATTGTTTTGCGTCTTGATACTGCCGTCTCCAAATTTTTTCTGCTTGTATGCAAGCATTACTTTACTGTAGAGCAAGTCCATATTTATCACACCGTTGACAGGAGAAACATATCCTCCGACAGGCGCCTTTATTGCGGCAATCTTTGAAACACACGGAGTTAGATAAAAAATACCGATCTTCTCCTCCCCAACCCCTGCTTCCAAATATTTGCGTCTGTGATACTGTGCGGTAATCTCAAGAGGAGGAAGCAGATTAACGATATTATCCACAAGAGAAGGGAACATAACCTGAATCAGTCTGACCACAGCAGGACAGAAAGACGAAATGACAGGCTTCTCTTCGGCATTATCAATAAACTTGTTTATCTCTTCTATCAGATAGTCCACACCCTGTTCAACAGGGCATACCTCTGTGAAACCGAGCGAACCGATGATACTGTTTATGGTATCAATGTCCATTCTGTTTTCAAACTGAGCGTAAAACAGACTCGGTATAAGCAGCAGTCTGTGTTCGTAATTGAAGATCTTTTCAAAGTCATCATCTATTACCCTGATAGCCCTGGAAGGACACTCCATATAACAGTTACCGCACTCGATACACCATTCGACATGAAGGGTAGCCTTTCCTCCCGAGACGCGAAGCGCCTCTGTCGGACAGACTTTCATACAGTGGGAACAGCCGACACAAACATCGGTCATAATCTCTAACCCTCTGTAATATCCTTCATGTTCGTTTGACATATTAAACAAATTTTATATAAATCTCCAATCTTGTACCTTTGCCGACAATTGACTTGATATCCATTCTGTCAGCGTTATCTTTAATGTTCGGAAGCCCCATTCCGGCCCCGAATCCCATTTCTCTGACCTCCTTGGATGCGGTGGAATATCCTTTCACCATAGCCTGCGGAATATCCGGTATTCCCGGCCCCTTGTCATCAAGGACCATATTAATTCCGCCTCCTTCAATATCACATGTAATGATCCCGCTATATGCATGCGCTACTATATTGACCTCCGCCTCATACAGGGCAACCACTACGCGTTTAATGACAACCGGATTGACACCCAGCTGTTTCAGGACTTTTTTGACATTGGAAGAAGCATTGCCTGCATTATTGAAATCTCCACCCTCGACTTGATATTCAAGCTTCATCCTAATAAACAGGTTTAATTCCCTTCCCGTATAAAATACCGGAAGTTTTAAAGATCGAATATGGAGTAGAGATCAATACCATATCGTTTTCGTTTGCAAGTTCGATCATCTCATCAGTGACTTTCTTACCCCGCGCATATAAAATATATTTTAGATCTGACATTTCAGCAGTTCTGACGGACTGCAAATTAGCCAATCCTGTAATAAGCAGGAAATCGGTGATTCTCAGTGTCAGAACATCGCTCATAAGATCTGAAGCAAATGCAAAATCGACATTTTCCTCCAAATGCTCTTCACCTGTCAGGACGTGTCCTTCAACAGAGGATACAATTTCTTTAAGTTTCATTATAAATATATATATTAATTAGTATTATTTGATTTTTCTAATATAACATCTTCTCCTGATATAGTTTTCAACATCAGGATAACTTTCCCAAACCTTAACAGCCGGATTCGTATCTATCTGCGGATTTGTAATGCAATATTTCACCCCTCGCTCATTGAAATTGTGGCACAGCTGAGTATGAAAGATGGACGACAGGCCTTTATTCTCCCATTCGGGATCCGAACCCACCATCATAAGATCAATATTATCGTAATGGCTCATCGCACGCTTTATATAATACCAGCCAAGAGGGAATATTCTCCCGTTTGCCTTCTTAAATGCAGGGGAAAGATCCGGAGTTGCAATGCCGAAAGAGGCAATCTTATTGTTCTCATCCATCACAAAACAAGTCAGTTCAGATCTCATTTGAGAGATGTATTGGCGACCTTCCTCTTTTATCTCCTTATCTGTCAGCGGCACAAAATTATGCACGGACATAAAACTGCGGTTGAAATTATAAAAGAACGCCGAGATTATATCCTGATTCTTCTTTAACTTCCTGACATCCTCGATTCGAAGATTATATTTTTTCAGTAAAATGGCGCTTATTCTTTCCAGTTTTTCAGGGAGTTGCTGGCTGCCTCCAAGCCTGTACTGAATCCAATCACATTCCTTTTCAAATCCCATTTTCTCCATATATTCAGGATAATAGGGATAGTTGTAGAGACAATTTACCGGCGGAACGCTGTCAAAACCATCAACCACCATTCCCTGCTTATACATCGAATTGTATCCTACAGGCCCGTGTATCTCAGTCATTCCTTCCTGGATACCCCATTTTACAGCAGCGTTGATCAATGCCTTGGCAACATCATAATTTTCTTCAAAATCAAACCAGCCGAAACGGATTCTCGCTGTTTTATACATTTCGTTATATCTCGGATTGATCATGGCATTTATTCTACCCACTGCACGGTCGCCATCCCAGGCAAGCATAAGTTTCTGTTTGCAGTAATCAAGGGACGGAGCATGTTTCAGGGTATGTTTCTGATCATAATCAAGAGAAGGGACATAGACATCACAATCTTTGTAGAGCTTGTTTTGAAACTGGTAAAACTTTTTGAATTCGGAAGAATTGGAAACCTCTTTTACTATAATGGCCATAATGAATACTGTATAACAACGACAAATTTATTTTATTTTAGTGAGAAATACAATAGCCGCCTGAGCGCATGCACAGCCGAAAACTGCAGGAAGATATGATATTGTCCCAACTTGTGATTTCTTATTTCTCTCCTCCATGGGAACTATAGAATCCCTGTCGGGAAGTTCTTCTGAAAAGACGACCTGAAAGCCTTTTGAAATTCCCACTTTCCTCAATTTTTTCCTGATGACATAGGCCAGAGGGCAATTAAAAGATTTTGAAAGATCCGTTATCCTGATTTTGGTGGCATCATATTTTGCTCCGGCACCCATAGATGAAATGAGTGGAATATGGCTGTTAACACAATACTCTATCAATGAAAGCTTAGGCGATAATGTATCAATAGCGTCAACTATATAATCAATTTTTAACGAGCCTAACAGTCCGCCGACATTTTCAGAAGTAAGATATTCATTGATTATTTCGAGGTGGATATCGGAATTGATATCAATAAGTCTTTCTCTCATGACTTCAGTTTTTGCTCTTCCGACTGTAGAATCCAGCGCAAGCAACTGCCTGTTCTTATTGGTCTCATTTACAATATCAGAGTCAAGAAGAATAAGACTCCCCACTCCTGCCCTTACAAGCATTTCAGCCGCATAAGCGCCGACGCCTCCCAAGCCGATTACAGCTACAGTCGAGTTTTGAAGCAGAGAAAGCCTCTCCTCGCCAAGAAGAAGAGCTGTACGTTCCTGCCAGGATGCCCATGTATTGACCGGACTGTCGCTTGTCTCTTCCATATTAAAGACCTTTAGACTTTGCCTCGTCCCAATATTTATCCATCTCCTCGAGAGTCATCTTCTTAAGATCCTGACCATTTTTCCTGCTCTTCTGTTCGAGATAAGTAAATCTGTTCCTGAACTTCAAGCAAGTGCTCTCAAGAGCAGTATCCGGATTCAAGTCATATAGCCGGGCGGCATTTACAATGGCAAACAGCAGATCGCCAAGTTCCGATTCTGTCCTTTTGTATGCTGCCTCTTCACTGCTTTTTTTCTCCGCACTTTCACCTTTTTCGGAACGCAACTTTTCCAGATTTACAAGCTCTTGCTGAAACTCTCCCCTCTCTTCTTCCACCTTATCCCATACATCTTCTTTCTTTTCCCAGTCAAAACCAACCGCACGTGCCTTATCCTGCATTCTGTAAGCCTTAAGAAGCGGTGGCAGTGTCTTTGGAACTCCTGAAAGGACTGTCTTGTTGCCATCTTTCTCAGTGCGCTTCAGCTGTTCCCAGTTTTTGACAACGTCACCGGCATTTGAAACCTCTGTTGTACCGAAAACATGGGGATGACGATATATCAATTTTTCGCATAAAAGATTGATAACATCCACAATATCAAAAAGTCCCTTTTCTTGTCCTATTTTCGCATAAAATACAATATGAAGCAGAATGTCTCCCAGCTCTTTTGAAATATTCTTGTAATCCATCTCCATTATCGCATCGCTCAATTCATAGGTCTCCTCTATTGTCATCGGGCGCAACGACTCTATCGTCTGGACTCTGTCCCATGGGCATTTTACCCTTAACTCATCCATAATGTCAAGAAGTCTTTCAAAGGCTTTCAGTTCTTTTTCTCTGTTCATTGCATTTATTATTTATCTCTTGCAAATATAACATTTTACTCCTGAAATTCGACTTTCGGAAAAATTCACATTATGCCGGCGAGTTGCTGAAAATCATTTTTTTCTCTTTTTTGAAAAGAAATACAGAAAGAATACAGGAAAGAATGTCCGCTATCGGCTGAGAAAAAACAAGCCCGTCAAGTCCGAATAATTTGTTAAAAATAAACAGCAGTGGAATAAATATCAACCCTTGACGACTGATTGAAAGAATTAATGAATATTTAGAAGATCCTATCGCCTGAAGCGCATTTATATAAACAAACAAAATACCCAGAATCGGACCGGAGATAAGCAATGTTTTTAAAAATGGTACGCCATATTGTATTATCTCTTGAGAATCAATAAACATACGCGTCATCTGTCCGGCAAAAATCCAGCATACCGCAGTAAGAATTATTCCCATTACTATCGACAGTTTGTCAGAGTAGTGCACTACCGACATAAAGCGCTCCGGCTTCCTCGCTCCATAATTATATCCAAGTATCGGCTGTATACCCTGCCCCAGCCCTATCTGCACAAGTCCAGTTATCATTGCAAGCTTTACTGCCACACCATACGCCGCAAGCTGAATATCCCCATAGGCCACAAGAAACAGATTGATCACTATTGACGACACGCTCATCATAATGCTTTGTAATGAAGCCGGTATTCCGATTGAAAACACATCATAAATTATTGACTTGTTAACAACCAGATCTTTCACAGATATTGAAAGATGTGTATTACTTCGAATAAGGATTACAATATAATAAATCGAAGAGATAACATTGCCAATAACAGTAGCCCATGCCGCGCCTGAAATACCTATTTTTAAAACCAATATCATGATTGGATCCAGCACGATATTCAATATCGTTCCTGTCATCGTCCCTATCATGGCTTCATTGGAACGGCCTTCTGCTCTGACAATATTGCTGAAAGCAGTTGAAACCAACACAAAAGGTGCGCTCCATGAGACAATATTCAGGTAGCTTCGCGCATAATCAACGGTATTGGCACTCGCCCCTATTATTTTAAGAATCAGGGACATAAAAGACTGGAACAGAATTATGAAAAAGACTCCGACAATTATTGAAAACCAGAAACAAAACGAACTGACCTGACGGGCATACACTTCATCTTTCTTACCTAACGCACGTGAAATCACCGATGTACCTCCTATTCCGAACAGGGACCCGATTGCCATAAAAAGCAAAAACACAGGTGTCGCAAGTGATACTGCGGCAACCTGCATTTCATCTCCGGTCTGTCCCACAAAAAATGTATCAGCCATATTATATAACAATATGACTACCATACTTATTATTGCAGGGACAGCATTCGAAAGAACAGTTTTAGATATCGAAGAGTATTCAAAATTATCTATTCCACTCATCAGTTGTTTCTTATGATTTACAATGCCTGGTACAGATTAATTACCGCTACAATCTCGTTATAACTGTTATTTAATTGTGTGAGTTGAGCAGAGAGCAGACTCTGTTGTGCAGTCAAAACTTCAAGATATGTAACGGACCCGTGTCTCATCAATGCGGAAGTACTTGAAACTGCACGTTCAAGAGACTGCACCTGCATTTCACAATAATCGGCTCTTTTTCTATAACTCTGGATCTGAGATAATGCATTATTTACTTCCGTACCTGCTTTCAGCAGTGTCTGCTGATAACTAAGTTTGGCTTCCTCCTGTTGTGCCTGAGCAATTTTCAGCTGTGAACTCAATTTCTTTTGTTGCAGCAAGGGTTGTGTCAGGGATTCTATCGCAGTCCAGATCCAATTTGCGGGATTCACTATAATTCCACCGGCGCTGTTGCTCCATCCTGCTGTCCCGTTTAGGGTTAATGAAGGATAAAAGGCTGACCTGGCCTCACAGGTAGAATAAAAGTATGAAGCTAAAACCATCTCAGACTGCCTTACATCAGGACGCATCGAAAGCAGACTTAACGGTATTCCATCTGAATAGAAATCAACTATATTATTCCCCCGTGTTTTACCTCGTTCAATAACCTTCAGAGTATCTCCTGTCAACAAACTCAAACCATTTTCAGTCTCCTTAATCTGTTGCTCTATTTCCTCACGCAACGAACAGATATTATAATAATTAGCTTCCGACTGAGCGACTGCCGCATCATTATACTGTCCGGCAGTCATTAACCTTTTAGTGACCTCAATATTGTCTCGCCAGTTTTCGGCCGTTCGGTTATACACATCAAGCTGATTATCAAGAAGTATAAGTTTATAATAATATGCCGCAATATTACCTGTCAGTTGAGTTCTGACTGCATCTGCGTATTCTTTTGATCTTTCCAACTGCGCCTGAACTCGACGTTTGGCGTTTCTCAGACTGCCGAAAATATCCAGTTGCCAGCTTGCTGAAACCGGAATCTCGTAAGAATATGTCGGGGAAGAGCCTTCCATTTGGTTTATTGTCCCCTGCGGTGTAAATGATAAAGAGGGAACAAACGCCCACTTGGCTGCTCTGAGAGAGGCCTCAGCCTCTTTACATTGAAGCAGAGCAATATTCAAATCACTATTATTCTCAAGTCCTTTATTAATGAGATTCCGTAAATAGGGGTCAAGAAAAATATCTTCCCATGAAATCCTTACTGAATCCGTTTCGGTTGAAATCTTATCATCATAAATCCCGAAAGATTTTAAATCGTCCGGCCGGGTATAATTACTGTAAATACCGCAACCTGTAAGACATAATGTTGTTATTATCAATAATACTATCCGTTTCATCATCTTTATTTTATTCATTCCCGACTTCATTATCTTTCATTTTATTATTATCGAACTTATCCTGAATCTTCTGAAATACAACATATAAGACAGGAACAACAAACAGCAGAGCAAGCGTACCAACGAGCATACCTCCAACTGTACCGGTTCCAAGAGAACGCTCGCCATTTGCGCCGGCACCTGTCGCAACGACAAGAGGCAACAGACCGAATACCATTGTCAGGACGGTCATCAAAATAGGTCTGAGTCTTACCTGAGCTGCAGAAAATGCAGCATCCTCTATTGACATTCCGGTTTTACGCCTTTCAACGGCATATTCAGTCAAAAGAATTGCAGTCTTGGCCAAAAGGCCTATCAGCATAATCATGCCTATTTGAAGATAAATATTGTTTTCAAGCCCCGCCACTTTGGCGAAAAGCATACTTCCTGCCAGACCGAACGGAATAGAAAGTATTACCGCCAGCGGGATCCAATAGCTTTCGTACAGAGAAGCCAGAATAAGATAGATGAATATTATACATATACACCAGATATAAACAGTATTGGAGCCTTGCGACTGTTCCCTGCTCATTCCTGAGAAATCATAGCCGTATCCCTTTGGCAAGGTCTCCTGCGCCACTTCTTTAATGGCATTAAGAGTCTGACCGCTGCTGTATCCGTCAGAAGTCATCACGTTACAGTATATTGAACTGAACAAATTGAAGCGGCTCAGCGACTCAGGCCCATATACGCGCTGAAGTGTAATGAAATCACTCAAAGAAGCCATTTTATCTCCATTCCTGACAAACATATTATCAAGAGCATCAACATCAAGCCTGTATTTGGGATCTGCCTGTATTATCACCCTGTATACCTTTGAAAACCTGTTAAATGTCGAAGCATATAATCCTCCACAATAACCACTCAGGGCATTTAGTACTTCATTTGGAGAAAATCCGGCCCTTTTACACTTGACTGCATCCACATCAATCCGATACTGAGGATAGTTGACATTAAATGACGTAAATGCAGCCATAACTTCAGGACGCTCATTCAATTTTATCAAAAATTGCTGAGAAAGATCATAGAAAGTATTGATATCTCCTCCCTTTTTATCCTGAAGATACAACTCTACAGAGTTACCCATTCCATATCCCGGGATCATTCCCGGCGCCATTACCATACAGTTGGCTTCCGTGATTTTATGCATATCGGCATTAAGACGCGCCTGAACAGATGCAGAACTGTGTTCTTTACCGCTTCTTTCACTCCAATCCTTTAATTTAATAATAAAGCCGCCCAAACTTGTCCCTTCTCCTGATACCATACCATATCCGGTAGTTTTTGTGTATGACTCCACTTCTGAATATTGTTTTATTATATCCTCTACTTTCTGAGTCACTTTTCCCGTTTCATATAGATTGCTTCCGGGAGCAGTTGAAATATCGACAAACAAAGAGCCACTGTCTTCATCTGGAACAAGTCCGGTCTTTGTGGTCTTAAAAAGCAATGCCAAAGCTGCTATCGCAATAACAATCAAAGCCCCTGTCATCCATTTATGCCTGAAAAAATACTTGACTCCTCGTTTATATTTATTAAGTGTAGCCCCGAAAGCAGCATTATATGCAATCCTTACATAATAATTAATGTTTTTCTTTTGTGATCCCTCTTTTGACGGACGCAACATCAGTGCGCAGAGGGCCGGAGCAAGAGTTAAGGCATTAATACAGGAAATTCCTACAGCAGTAGCAAGCGTTATTCCGAACTGAGTGTAAAAAATGGAAGATGTCCCTCCTGTAAATGTTACCGGCACAAAAACAGCCATAAACACAAAAGTGCAGGTAATAATTGCAGCAGTAACATCTCCCATAGCAGATCTTGTAGCAGCGTATGAAGAAGTATATCCGCCGTCGAATTTTGTCTGTACCGCCTCTACCACGACTATGGCATCATCCACCACAGTCCCGATCGCAAGGACAAGAGCGAAAAGAGTAAGCAGATTCAAACTGAATCCGGCAATTGAGAGACAGGCAAATGTCCCGATCAGCGAAACCAAAACTGAAATTGCGGGGATCAGCGTACTTTTAAAATCATGAAGGAAGAAATATACTACCACAATCACAAGCAATATTGCTTCAAGCAATGTTTTGATAACTTCTTCTATCGAAGCGAAGAGAAAATCATTAGTGTTGCGCATATCCTCAATGACACACCCTGAGGGCAAATCTTCCTTGAGGCCATCAAGAAGTTTTTCCAATTCAACGATAATGTTGGTAGCATTGGAACCGGCAGTCTGGAAGACCATAAACATAGCCCCCGGATGTCCGTTTACAGAGCAGATTGCATTGTAAGACTGCGAGCCGAGTTCTATCTCGGCCACATCTTTCAATCTTAATATATTCCCGTCAGCCAGTGCCTTTATCACTATATCTCCGAATTCTTCATCTGTCTGCAATTGCCCTTTGTATTTTAAAGTATAGATAAATGAATTATCCGAATTTTCTCCAAGAGATCCGGTTGACGATTCAAGATTCTGTTCTGCAAGAGCCGCAGAAATATCTGACGGGATCAGGCTGTACTGAGCCATGACATCCGGTTTAAGCCAGATACGCATTGCATAATTTGCATTTACCATCTCCACATTACCGACTCCGTTAATTCTCTGAATCGCCGGGACAAGATTGATTTTGGCATAATTCGCAATGAAACTTTCATCATACCTGTCATCACTACTATATAAAGCGCCGATATACAGCATGCTTGACTGCCTTTTTGTTGTTGTGACACCCACTTGAGTAACCTCAGTCGGGAGAATCCCGGAAGCCTGAGACACTCTGTTTTGAACATTGACCTGTGCCATATCAGCATCAGCCCCCTGCTTAAAATAGACAGTAATTGTTGCCGAGCCTGAATTTGTTGCTGAAGAGATCATGTAAGTCATATTTTCCACGCCGTTTATCTGCTCCTCAAGAGGGACAATCACGCTTTTCTGAACAGCTTCAGCACTTGCACCCGGATATGTTGCAGACACCATTATAGTAGGCGGGGCGATATCTGGATATTGCTCAATAGGCAATGAATTCAAGGCAATCAGTCCCAGAGCGACAATTGCTATTGAAATTGCCGACGCCAATACCGGCCGTTTTATAAATATGTTATTGCCTTTCATTATTTTGCCTCCGTGTCATTTGATATTGATATCGCAGTCCCTTCCCTGATCAGTCCCGCTCCGTCAGAAATAATAATATCACCCTGACTCAACCCGTCAGTAACCACATATTCGTTTCCATTATCAGTTGATACAACCTTCACCAAAGCACTTTGCGCCTTTCCATCAACTACTTTATAAACGAATTTCTTATCTTGAATCTCAGTTGTGGCAGCCTGCGGAATGACAATGCAGTTCTGATAGACTTCCTGAAGCATGATATTACCGGAAAAGCCGCTGTGAAGCAGTCCGTCGGGATTTGAAAATCTTGCCCTTACCGTAGTTGATCCGGTCGTTCTGTCAACTACCCCACTTATACTTTCCACTCTCCCTTTAGTACCGTATTCAGTACCATCGCTGAGTTGCAATGACACATCAGGCATCCCTTTCAATGCCTTTTCTATAGATCCGTATTCACGGCTAAGGGCAATAAGATGCTTTTCGGTAATGGAAAAATAAACAAACATTTCAGAATTATCGGATATGGTAGTCAGCGGCTGCGATATTGAGGAATTAACAAGATCTCCCTGAAAATAGGGCAGATTTCCGACGACTCCGGAAGCAGGACTTGTTATTACCGTGTATTCGTAATTTGTTCTGGCGCTTGCTTCCTGAGCTTTGGCCTGAGCCAGATTAGCCTG
>CAZPLM010000023.1:11188-15049 GCA_964587275.1 uncultured Muribaculaceae bacterium
ATTGTTGCGTGCTGTCTGAAGTTCATATTCTGAGATCACAGAATCATTAAACAATGTCACCTTACTGTCATAAGTCAGTTGAGAACTTGCAAGAGAAGCCTCTGCCGATTTCACGTTTGCCATAGCCTGATTTAATGCGGCATAGTATATTCCCTGTTCAATAATAAACAACTTCTGCCCTTTCTGCACATGTTCTCCCTCTGTTACACATACTTTCCCTATTGTTCCGGAAATCTGCGGATATATATCTATATCCTGTTTCCCTTTTATAGAGGCAGAATAGTAATCGGTTATTACCTGGTCACTTAGAACAATTGTCATTGTCTGATAATTCAGTTCTCCACCCTGAGGGTTTTGTCTGTTTTTATCTTTACAAGAACTCAATATTGCAGTAATAATAATTATACAGCTACTGCAAAAGAATAATTTCAACTTCATTTGAATATATTATTATTTATTTAAACATCAGGTTATTATTTGAAAAGAATCACATATAGCACATCTCTTTTCAGCACTGCAAAAGTATAACCTCCCATTTAGGGCAACAATGTTCATTATTGATTAGTATTTGTCCATTTTTTACAAAAAAAACAAATTCATCAAAAATGAATATTATTTTTGCAGAAATAATAATTGAATCTATGACAGACAATGGACATATACTGGAATTATTTGAATTCATAAAAGAAATTCCGCAGGCTAATTTCTTAAACTACAATGATACCGTACTCGTCATTCCTATTGACTGCAATATGGGGAAAGAAAGTACTGTAAACCCTTTCCCTATTCAATTAAATGCCTGCACGCTAATTCTTGTCATTGCCGGGCAACTTTCTATTACAGTAGACTACCGGGAATATACTGCAAAAGAAAACACCCTTATCTTCATAATAGAACGGCACATTGTCAACAATGTTTCTGTTTCGGAAGATTTCAGAGGATACCACATAATTGTGGACAACGACTTTTTCAAAAAATCCACAAATGGAGAAATACCACCTGCAAAAGGAATTATTTACAATTCAAGACAAAATCCGCTGATGCTCTTCGATAAAACTGATTATCAGTGGCTTTTAAATAATGTAGAACAGTTGTCTTATAACATTCAGCGACATAATAATAACTATCGAGAAAACATGATAATAAACAATATCGCCACATTTGCCTACGAAATTTGGAATAAAACAGACCACACGGATCTAATTGATGAATATAAGCCATACGAAGAATTGGCGATGCGTTTTTTCGATCTGGCATTTAATCATTGCAAAGAGGAGCATGAAGTGGCCTATTATGCAAACAGATTGTGTGTTACCCCCGTGTTATTATCCAGGGCCGTCAAAATCACAATGGGTAAACCATCCCTCTCTGTCTTACACGATATATTACTGTCTGAAGCAAAGATTCTAATGAGAGAAAGGAATATGACCATACAGCAAATTGCAGATAAACTGAATTTCTCCGACCAGGCATCTTTCAGTAAATTTTTCAAGAAGTGCACAGGCGTTTCGCCGTCAATATTCAGAAAAGCAAATTAATCATTTGTCAACGAGCTTTCTCTGCTGATAAAAAGATCTCGTACAGGCAAAAAAGAGAATTACCCCGACAATGTGGAATGCCGCATTTGCCCAAAAAGCCGTGCCATAACCGAAATATTCCGAAATCACTCCGCCTGCAAGGATTCCGATACCCAGCCCCAGGTCCCATGAGGTCAGGAGCGTAGAGTTTGCCGTACCTCTTTCATTGTGATGCGCAACGCTGATTATCATATTCTGGAATGCAGGATACATGTGGCCATTCCCCACTCCAATCAGAATTGCTGAAAGATAATAGCCGACCATATTCGGACAGGCAATGAAAATAATGTATCCAAATGTGGAAATAATCATTCCAATTCCGGCATTTCTCGTAAGCAGTCCTTTGCTGAGCGCCTTGCTGCCTTGCAATCGTGATAGGAACAAACCTGTTGCAAGCAGGAAAAAGAATGTACCCGTGCCATCCATAATCCCGAGTTTTTCCTTTCCGTAAATTGCAAGATAATTGCTGAGCACTCCATAACAGAACCCGAAAAAAGCAATATTAAATCCAATCAGCCAACCTCTCGTCAGAAAAAACCTGTCAAGAGAGAGCGGTTTCTTATTTAGGACCACATCTTTCTGCTGAATTGAGATCGTACTGTCAACAATAAGTCCTATTGCAGCAGTAGCAAATGCGATAACAAACAACAGATCAAAATTATGGACATACTTATAGAGGACAATACCTACAGTAGGAGCAATTGCAGTGGCCAGATTGTTACTTAGACCATAATACCCTATTCCCTCATTTCTTCTGCTCGACGGCAGCACGTCTATCGCCACGGTGCTGTTTGCAACCGTGCAGGCCCCATAAGGTCCGCCGTGAAGTGTCCTGACAACGGCAAACATGACAAGAGTTCCAGCGGCAATGTATCCTCCGAATATTACGGTATAAAGAGCAAGACAAACAATAAGAACTGTTTTACGGTTGTAAGTGTCGACGATATAGCCGCTAAACGGTCTTACTATCAAGGCTGCTATCGTGTATCCGGAAAGCACGAGGCCAATCACGTCTTTTGTGGCATCGAATGTCTCACTTAAATAGATAGGCAACAGAGGTGTCAACAGATAAAATGAGAAATACAACATAAAGTTGGTGACCATTATCTTGTTATAATTCTTATTCCAGAGTTTTTCCTTCGGTTTCAATACTTCTTCCATTTGCCTGTCTACAAATCGGCCGCAAGTTAAGGACAAATCCATTAAGAATGTCCTTCAATGATTATTTGTCTGAAGAAAAATAGAATACTAAAAAATTTGCAAAAGCAGTTATTGTTCGTATCTTTGCGAACAAAGTAATGCTATGGACAACAAATACACAGATAAGCAAATACGTCTCGCAAGATATGCAAAGGCGTTAGGCAATCCTGCACGAGTTGCCATCATGGAATTTCTCGCAAAACAGGAAACCTGCTTTTTTGGTGAGATACACGAGATTTTACCCATAGCCAAAGCCACTGCTTCCCAGCATCTTACTGAATTAAAAAATGCAGGACTCATCCAGGGTGAAATAATGGCTCCAAAAGTTAAGTACTGCATTAATCGTGATAACTGGAACGAAGCCAAACTCCTTTTAAATGATTTTTTCGGACAGTGTACATGTAAGAAAAAGAGCTGCTGCGAATAATTTTTTTTACAAACAATGTTCGTTATTTTGCGAAATACGAATTACTAAATAATAATATGAAACAGATCTTATCATTACTCGCAGTTTTGCTGATTTCAACATCTGCATTATTCGGAAACGATGCCGAAAAAAAACAATCCGTTAATTCTAATGCAAAAGACACCTGCATAGAAGTTCTCAATTTTCACTCAAAACAACGTTGTGTAACCTGCCGTGCAATCGAATCCTTGACAAAAGAGGTTGTATCGGCCTACTTTGCGAAGGAACAAAAAGAAGGTAAAGTCATTTACAGAGATATTGACATTTCACAAAAAGAAAATGAAAAAATTGCAGAAAAATATGAGGTCACATGGTCTTCTCTAATTCTGGACAAAGGCGGTATAGTTGTTAACCTTACAGAAATGGGATTCAGTTATGCCAAGGGACAGCCTGAGGTCTTCAAAAGTAAACTTAAGGAAGAAATACTCAAACTGCTGAAATAAGAGTAAGATGGAGTGGCTACAATCACTGTTGGACAACAGTACGATTCCTGCATTTACTGCATTTCTGTTAGGATTAATTACCGCAATTTCTCCCTGCCCTCTGGCAACAAATATTGCAGCAATCGGCTATATCGGGAAACAAATCGAAAACCGTCGGCATGTATTCTTCAACGGC